>DAIOXG010000218.1:0-5192 GCA_036758085.1 Prevotella sp.
ATCAAGGAATATGCCACTGAGCATAATTTCTATCCTAACGACATAGCGAAATCTCTTAGATTTTCTAAACGGCAACCGGTTAAGATTATCGGGGTGATAGTGCCGGAACTTACACACTATTACTTTTCGTCTGTACTCACCGGCATCGAGGAGCGGGCAAGCGAACGTGGCTACCGCATCATCATCACGATGAGCAAGGAGAGCTACGACCGCGAAGTGCAGCTTTGCCAGATGTTTGAGGCTCATCAGGTTTGCGGTGTCATCGTGTCGCAGGCTAAGGAAACGACACAATACGATCATTTCAGATCGCTCCAGAACAAAGGAATCACACTGGTGTTTTTCGACAGAATTTGCACAGGAGTGAACGCCAGTCTTGTTGTGGTCGACGACTATATGGGGGCTTTCAATGCCGTGACGCATCTCATCAACACCGGTTGCAAGCGCATTGCCTTCTATGGCATGACGGGAAATGCCGTTATCGGCAAAAACAGATACAACGGCTACCGCGACGCTATACTTAAGGCGAAGTTGACACCCGACGAAAATCTTATTTTTGAATGCGACAACAGGGCTGATGCCGAAAGGATTACGCCAGCCATTCTGAAACAGGAGGTTCGTCCTGATGCCTTTTTCTGCGTTAATGACGACACGGCAATCGGGGTGATGTACACAGCGAAGCGTATGGGATTTAATATTCCCAACGACATCTCCGTATGCGGATTTACCAATGGCAACCGTGCCGTGGCTTGCGACCCGCAGCTTACTACCGTGGAACAGCGCGGAGTGGAAGTGGGCAGAGAGGCTGCCGACATTCTTATCGATAAGGTGGAGGGTATTATCCCTACTGACAAAATCGAAAAGAGAATCGTGAGGACAAGACTCGTGGTGAGAGGAAGCAGTAAGTGAATTAGGAATTAGGAATTATTACCCATATATGTCATATTTGTCATATTTGTCCTATAAGCCATAGAACTCCCAGTCCTCCCAATCAAAAGAAAAAAACAAAACAACATAACCTATGAAACAGAAACAAGACCTAAGTTTTTGGAAGCTTTGGAACTTGAGCTTCGGATTTTTTGGCGTGCAGATAGCCTATGCTCTGCAGAGCGCCAACATATCGAGAATCTTCGCCACTCTTGGCGCTGACCCTCATTCTCTGAGTTATTTTTGGATTCTACCTCCACTGATGGGCATCATCGTGCAACCTATCGTGGGAACTTTGAGCGACCGCACATGGTGTCGCTTCGGCAGACGTATACCTTATTTATTTATAGGATCCGCTGTTGCCGTTGCCGTGATGTGTCTGCTACCTAATGCCGGTTCATTCGGCATGGCGGTGAGCACGGCAATGGTGTTCGGACTCATCTCGCTGATGTTTCTCGACACGAGCATCAACATGGCTATGCAGCCTTTCAAGATGCTCGTGGGCGACATGGTGAACGAGAAACAGAAGTCGCTCGCCTACTCTATCCAGAGCTTCCTCTGCAATGCCGGCTCACTTATCGGATATGTGTTCCCGTTTTTCTTCACGGCACTCGGCATTGCCAACGAAGCCCCAAAGGGGGTTATTCCGGATTCCGTGATTTATTCGTTCTATATCGGTGCGGCTATTCTCATTCTTTGTGTGCTCTACACTTCATTCACAGTGAAGGAGTGGAATCCGAAAGAATATGCCGAATACAATGAACTGAAGCCGGAGACTCAGGAACAGAAAGCCAACTGGATTGACTTGCTGAAGAATGCCCCGTCGATGTTCTGGAAGGTGGGACTCGTGCAGTTCTTCTGCTGGGCGGCGTTCCTGTATATGTGGACTTACACAAACGGTACTATAGCCGAAACGGTTTGGCATACTACCGATGTTTCTTCGGCAGCTTATCAGGAGGCAGGCAACTGGGTTGGCGTCTTGTTCTTCTGCCAGGCTCTCGGCAGTGTGGTTTGGGCTATGGTTTTGCCTAAGATAAAGAACGGGAAATTTGCCTATGCCATAAGTCTTGTTATCGGAGCTGTTGGCTTTGCCATGCTCCCGTTTATCGACGACAAGAATCTGCTTATCCTCCCGTTTGTGCTCATCGGCTGCGCTTGGGCCGCTATGCTCGCCATGCCGTTTGCCTTTGTTACAAATGCTCTTGAGGGCTACGGACACAAGGGAGCTTACCTCGGTCTTTTCAACGGTACTATATGCTTGCCGCAGATTGTGGCTGCCGCCATCGGCGGACACATTCTCTCGCTAATCGGCTCTCACCAATACAGCATGATGATCGTGGCTGCCGTTTGTCTGGCTGCCGGAGCTATAAGCGTAAGCGCTATAAGAATTAGGAATTAGGAAAGAGGAATTAGGAATGTGGAGTTGTCCTATAAGTCATATATGTCCTATAAGTCATAAGAATTCCCATTTCTCCCAAAGATATTATCAACAAAAAAATATAAAAGCTATGAAGATTCATTTTAATCTGAAATACAACACTGCCTTCGGCGAGGATTTGCGACTTAACGTGGCTTTCCCCGACAACAACGAGGCTGCTTCATACGGCATGACTACTGTCGACGGAAAAACTTGGTCGTGCGACATTGAACTTAATTCTATACCTGTACGTATTGAATATTTCTATAGCCTCAACAATAGCGGAAAGGAGATTCGACACGAATGGCAGACTATTACTCATCGTCTTGAACTTAATGCAAAGAAGGCTAAGGAATATACGGTGTATAACCGTTGGACTGACATTCCATGCGACTCTTATCTCTACAGCTCGGCATTTACCGACTGTGTGAACCGTCGCCACCGCGAGGCAGCTCCAACAACTGATTTTTCAAAGACTCTACGCTTTGTAGTGCGCGCCCCACAGCTACGCAAGGGCGAACGACTGCTTGTTGTGGGCGATTGCGGATGTCTCGGCAGCTGGCATACCGACCGCGCTGTGAAGATGTATGAACACAACTTCAACGAGTGGACGGCTGATATCAATGCGGAGGCTTTTGACAAGGATAAAACGGAACTGAAATTCATTGCCACTGACGATAAAGGCAATGTGTTATGGGAAACGGGATATAACAGAAGCATCACCATTCCGGAGATGGACAAGGGGGAAGTATGTGTGTATGAACTCGACCAGGCTTTCTTTGAAATCTGCGACACTAAGCTTGCCGGTACCTTGATTCCGGTGTTCTCGTTGCGCTCCAACGGCAGCTTCGGTGTGGGCGACTTCGGCGACCTGAAGATGATGATTGACTGGGTGGCGGAAACAAACCAAAAGGTTTTACAGGTGTTGCCTATTAACGACACAACGTCTACACACTCCTGGACAGACTCCTACCCCTACTCTGCTATCAGCATTTTTGCCCTTCATCCTCAGTATGCAGACTTCCGACAGCTGCCGGCAATCAAGGACAAGAAGAAGGCTGAAGAGTTTGAATCTCTGCGCAAGGAACTCAATTCCTTGAAGCAGATTGACTATGAAAGGGTGAACAATGCCAAGACTGAATATCTGCATATTATCTTTGAGCAGGAAGGCAACGAGGTGTTGAAATCACTCGACTTCAAACAGTTCCTAAAGGAGAATGAACACTGGCTCGTACCGTATGCTCAATATTGCTATTTCCGGGACAAATATGGATGTGTGGACTTTGCAAAATGGGATGGACACAAACAATGGAACGAGGCTGACCGCGGACTGCTGCTTAACTCCCGCTCTAAGGAGTTTAAAGAGGTGGCATTTTATTATTATGTGCAGTTCATACTTAACAACCAAATGCGCTCCGCTCATGAATATGCCATGGCTCGCGGCGTGATTCTGAAGGGCGACATCCCTATTGGCGTAAACCGCAACAGCTGTGATGTATGGCATGAACCGCAGTATTTCAACCTTAACTCTCAAGCGGGCGCTCCGCCTGATGCTTTCTCTATCAACGGTCAGAACTGGGGATTCCCGACTTACAACTGGCAGAAGATGATTGATGATGGCTGCGTATGGTGGATTCGCAGATTCCAAAACATGTCGAAATTCTTTGATGCTTACCGCATCGACCACGTGCTCGGTTTCTTCCGCATTTGGGCTATACCTACAAGCTGCGTGCACGGATTGCTCGGTCAGTTCTCACCTTCGCTTGGAATGACTCGCGAGGAGATTGAGGGCTACGGACTGCATTTCCAGGAACAACTGTTTACTACTCCGTTTATCGCCCGTTGGGTGATTGACCGCGTGTTTGGAATTCATGCAGAAGAGGTTATCGGTAAATATCTGAAGCATGAGCATGATGATATCTTCTCGCTAAAGCCGGAATTTGACACGGAGCGCAAAATCGAGGCTGCATTCAAGGGGAAGGAGTCTGCCGACGACATCTGGATTCGCGACGGACTGTATGCTCTCGCGGCAGATGTACTCTTCGTTCGCGACATTAACGACCGCAACAAGTTCCACCCGAGGATTACCGCCCAGCTGAACTTTATGTATGAGGCTCTCGTTGACAGCGACAAGGAGAAATTCAATCGTCTGTATAACGACTATTACTATCGCCGCAACAACAACTTCTGGTATAACGAAGCAATGAAGAAGTTGCCTGTTCTTGTTCAAGCCACTCGTATGCTGGTCTGCGCCGAAGACCTTGGAATGGTGCCCGACTGCGTGGCATGGGTAATGAACGAACTGCGGATTCTGAGTCTTGAACTGCAACAGATGCCGAAGGATCCAAGCGTGAAATTCGGTGAACTGTGGAAGAACCCTTACCGCAGCGTGTGCACACTGTCTACTCACGACATGCCGACTTTGCGCCAGTGGTGGGACGAGGATTACGAACGTACTCAGGAGTATTATTCTTCTCAGCTATATCGTGGTGGCGGTGCTCCTCATCCTCTGCCGGGATGGCTTGCCAAGGAGATTATATCCAACCAGCTCACTTGTCCTTCGATGCTCTGCATCCTATCGCTGCAAGACTGGTTTGCCATTGACGAGAAGTTGCGTCTGCCTGATGCCAATGCCGAGCGTATCAACATTCCGGCTAATCCGCATCACTATTGGAGATACCGCATGCACGTCAATATCGAAGACTTGCTTGCAAACAAGGAATACAACGACAAGATTAAGGAATTGGTTAAGTTGAGGTAGGTAAAAAAAACACCTCCAACTCCCCCAAGGGAGCCCCCTCCAACTCCCCCAAGGGGGAGAGAAATAAACAAAAATATTAATATATAAAAA
>DAIOXG010000219.1:0-5147 GCA_036758085.1 Prevotella sp.
CTCCGTCCGCATCCCTCACGGCAACTCCTTTTTGTATGTGTTCCATCATCCAGACAAAGGCATCATATCGAGTGAGGCGATGATTGCCTTTTGACCTTAGGCAGTCTATCAATTCGGCACCAAGAGCAAGCCAATTAAGCGAATGGGTATTCTTTTCCATAAATGCAGTTTTTAAGAATGAGACAAGGACCACGGCTTTCGTCATTAGTCAGCCAAGGGTTCCAGCCCTGACAAAGCTGCTTTGTCAAAACTTCCATTATTTCAGCAGCTCTGTGTTTTTTCGCAGAGATACTGAGATTGTCTGTGATATAATATCGCTTGCGTCTCATTAGACCACGTGCCGGGTCGTAAGCTGAGAAGTCAACGAACCAACGCACTCCTTTGTGTAAAGTGGGAGGAGTGTAGCCCACAATGTCTGAACTTTTACCTGTACAAAATTTTGAGCACATTTTTTTAACATCTTTTAGAGCCATCATTCAGCTGGATTAAAGATGTTGGTCTTACTACTTGAAATTTTTTGGCGCAGATTTGTCGCAGTCTAAAACGACAAATCGGCGTAACTTGTTGATTGTCAACTTGTTACACCGATTTTAGTTGCGGAGGCAGGAAAATACTAAATATATTTCTTTATTAAACGCTCTGTTATATAGTTATTTATTTGTGACGCTATTCTTTAGTGAAAGAACTAAATCAAGACGTTTCCCTACTTCATCATTGGCCTTTTTTAAATCCTCAATTCTGGCGTTCTTTTCATCAATGAGCATTCTTAGTGCTTTGATTTCCGCCTTTAAACTTGGAATATCAGTATTAACGTAATGGCTATTTACTACATTATTATTTCCCACAACTGACGGATTTTCTGTCTCGTTTCTGTCTTTATACAGAAACAAATCATCAATGCTACAGTTTAAAATTGTGGCGATTTTTACAAGTGTTGATGCTCTGACGTCTGGTCGACGTTCTAAGTTTATTAATACTTGATGAGTCTGCTCGCCCCATAAAGCCTTGCAAAAAGCTTTCTCTGTCATGTTTGCTCTTGCTATCAGCTCTCTTAATCTTCCTGTTTCTAATTTGTCAAAGTCGTATTTCATGCAATAACTGTTAAATACTGTCAAATAACGGAGATTTAATCTTTCATTTGACAGAGTTTATGATTTTTCTGTTTATATTTGCGTCAAAATTAGTAATTAAATTTGATATGGTAAAGAAAAAAGGCATGAAAGCGGATTTTGTAGTCCCTGGGGATTACTACCGAAATTTGGAAAGAAAAGAAAAAGGGATGTTCCTGAATTACCTTTCATTTCATTATGGAATGAATGTTAATACGACAAGGAACAAATTGCTCGGCAATAATGGACAAGAGCTTAATACTCTTGAAAAAATGGTTGTGTATGACGTTATAAATAATGAACTATGGAAAGAATCGAATTCCACTGTAGCCCCGATGGACACGTGTATTTCAAGACAGATAGGCGTGAGCAAAAAAGACTGACAAAATTTGACACTGAAGTAGTTGATTTCCTTAATGATTTGATAAGGGAGAGATTCCCTGAGGCTTATGCAAGACTAAGCAGCCTATATAAAGGAAAGAAATTTGAAATGGTGAATAGATTTGTAATATGTAATTTCGGTGAGCAAGACTATCTATCATATGATGTTGAAAATGTAGTCCTAAATTTTGAGGAAGTTAGATGTCCACTTCGTGGCATTTGTGAGAACGAGAAAATTATATGCAAACCAAAATCTACTGTCCCATTATCCGAAAGCGAAAAGCAAATTGCCGACTTATACCTGCAGGGGTATAGTTTCACTGAGATTGCAGATATTCTTCAGAAAAACCAGAAGACAGTTAAGGCACATCTTTACCGCATAAAGGAAAAGCTCAAGCTGAAGAATTGCAGGGAAATAATTAAAGTTTTAAGAATGAATAATTTTAAGTAATATGGAAAAATTTGGAACTCGGTTCACGGCATACCTTACAGGTAAGGCATTGCAAAAGATGTACTCTATCCTTGATAACGAGGAAAAGCCATATTCAATGACGGTGTCAAAGGCAAGGAATAAACTGTATACAGTTACATTAAAACTTCGTACAGAAGACGCAATGCATTTTGCCGAAATAATTGACAAGGCGAATATATGCTGAGTAAATGTATGTCATGCAAATACTCTTTGAATTGCATCAATGGCAAATGGTGTAAAAGAAAGAAGTGCTACATCGAGCACCGGACTGATTTTTTTGTGATTGTGTAAATTCGCAATCTGATGAGCAATAATCTGAAGAAGTATTTTCCGGCACAAATGCCGGGAAATACTTTTGTAAAAGCAAATTTGATTAATATGATAAAAGTTGAAGATATACTTAGAGCGACAAATGGAGGACTTGACATTATTCTTGAGGAATATCCTCAGGCAAGAAATTGCATCAATGGCGAGAAAAAACATTTTGCTATAAGAAACGAGAAAACTCCTTCTGCATCACTTAGAAAATTCAATTCTAAGAGTTATGGTGAAATTTGGCAAGTTACAGACTTCGGAGGTGAAGGGCGTGGAGAGAACGCAATTAATATTTATATGCGTGAACACAATATTGACCGCTCACGTTTTAATGAGGCAATATTGCAGCTTGCAGCGAAATATGGTGTAAAGGATGAACTTGACCATAGTGTGAATAAGCCAGACATTCGTCAGCGTCCTGCCCATCAAGACGAACCTGATGGGAGTCGTAATTTCTCTCTTAACGAGAAATTCACGGATTTCGAACTGAAGGTTTTTGGACCGAATGTTACGCAAAAGCACCTCGATGACTTACACTGGCACTCTGTAAAATGGATTACCAATGTCAAGGACAGACGTGTTACGGAAAAGTATTCCAATGACCATTATCCAATTTTTATTCGTGAGTGCCTCATAAAAGAAGCTCACGGCGATGAACCGGAGGAAAAGTTCTACAAAGTTTATGAGCCTCTGAATTGCGACAAGGGCTTCCGTTTTTCTTATACCCCAGCTGGAAAGAAACCTCGATATTTCATTAATGGATTATCAGAGCTAAAGAAAGCATACGCAAAATACAACGCGGAACAGGAAAGAGAATGGCGTGATTCACATGACGATGATAAACCTTATAAGGAACAAAAGCTCCCTGAAGCTTTTATTTGTTCAGGTGAGCGAGATTCTGTGTGCTGCAGGAGTATGGGGTTCCATCCGTTATGGTTCAACTCGGAGACATATCAGTTGTCTGGCGAGGAATATAAGGAGATTATGAAGTACGTTGATGTTCTTTATAATATTCCTGATATAGATGAAACAGGAAAACGTAAAGGTAAGGAACTTGCATTGAAGTTTATAGATATACATACTGTATGGCTACCGGAATGGCTTACTACGTATCGCGACAATAGAGGCAAGCCGCGTAAGGATCTGCGCGACTGGATGGAAATAAGATCCGAGAAAAAAGATTTCAAGAACTTGATGAAACTTGCCATGCCTGCAAGATTTTGGGTGAGTACTCTTCAGAAAGATGGTAAATGGAAACATGATATGGATACGGCTTGCCTTTACAATTTTCTGCAGCTCAATGGATTCTTTGCTTTGCATGACGAAAATTCTGTTGTTACTCAGTTTATTCGCATTACTGGAAATATCGTAAAGAAGGTGAACGTGAAAGATATTCGCGAGTTTATACGCAGATGGGTTATGGACAGATTTGAAGATAGAGGTGTATTGAATCTTGTTCTGAATTCTCCTAAGCTGACAGCTGCTTCTCTTGAGAGCCTTCAAGAGATAGAACTTGATTTTACAACATATACCCCAAATTCTCAATATTTCTTTTTCCCTAACAAAACAGTAGAAGTCATGAAACCTGTTCCTGGCGATAATGGCGGTATGAAGGAGTATGACCCAGGAGCCGATGGCTTGCATAATTATGTGTGGGAGGATGACGTAATTCCGCACAAGTTCAAGCGCCTGCCAGATATGTTTAGAATCTTTCAGACGGAAGACAATGGCAAGACAGAGCTTAACATAGACGTTATTGATGTAAGAAGTCATTTCTTTGGATATCTTATAAACACTTCAAGATTGTATTGGCGCAAGGAAACTGAAACACGGTTTGATGGAGATGTGGCTGCAGCAAAAGAATATTTGCAGAAGCATCCGTTTGAGATAGCAGGAGAAGGACTTGCGTCTTATGACATAAGAGAACAGAAACTGAATCTTATCAACAAGATTTTTACCATGGGATATATGTTGCATAGGTATAAAGATTTTGTACGCGCCTGGGCTCCGCTCGCCATGGACAATAAAATCGGAGAGGAAGACGAATGTAACGGACGAAGCGGTAAGTCCTTCTTCTTTAAAGTGCTCTCGTTCATGATGAAGACAGTTAAGTTGTCGGGACGTAACCCTAAACTGATGGACAACCCTCACGTGTTCGACCAGGTTACTCAATATACGGATATGTTGCTTGTCGATGACTGCGACAGATATTTGAATCTCGGTTTGTTTTATGATAACATTACAAGTGATATGACGGTCAATCCAAAGAATAACCGCTCATTTACCATTCCTTTTGATGAATCGCCGAAACTTGCATTCACAACGAATTATGTGCCTAACGATTTTGATCCTTCAAGTGAAGCCCGTAGCCTGTATATGGTATTCAGTGATTGGTATCATCAGAAAACGGAAGACAATGATTACAAGGAAACGCGTACAATTCGCGATGACTTCAATAAAACTCTTTATGCGTTTGATTATTCAGATGAAGAATGGAATGCGGATTTTAATTTCTGGATGCAATGCTGCAGATTCTATTTGTCTGTAAAAGACTCTGGTATAAAACCACAGCCACCTATGGCCAATATGGAAAAGCGTCGTCTTAAGGCTGCTATGGGGTCTAATTTCGAAGATTGGGCCAATGGCTATTTTTCTGTTGAAAGTGGGCATCTTGATGTGGAGCTTCCTCGTGATGATGTTTTTGCGGACTATATTCGTTTTGCCAATATCAATCGTATCACAATGCAGAGTTTTACAAAGAAGTTAAAGAACTTTGTGAAATTGTGTCCGTGGGTGGATGTGATGAATCCTCCTGAGATGTGCAACAGTTCTGGTAGAATTCAGAAAGCTGTTACGCTTGCCACTGGAGG
>DAIOXG010000220.1:0-5139 GCA_036758085.1 Prevotella sp.
CTCGAGTTTCATCAAATTTCTGTGCAGCCTTTATCAGTCCGATATTTCCCTCGTCAATAAGGTCAGTCAGTGTTAGTCCTTGGTGCTGGTATTGTTTTGCTACAGATACGACAAATCGCAAGTTGGCAGTTACTAACTTGTCTTTAGCTCGTTCGCCCTCTCTTCCGCCTTTCTTGATTTTCTGCGCCAGTTCGATTTCTTCATCAATTGAAATCAATGGAGCGCGTCCGATTTCTACAAGATATTTGTCGAGTGCTTCACTTGAACGATTTGTAATACTCTTCTGAATTTTTAATTGTCTCATTCCTGATATTTCTTTTTTACCTTATAAACTGCTGATTATTAGTAATTTATGCGATTTTCTTTCAAAAAACCTTGCAAAGGTACAATTTTTCCCTTTACGAGTCAAGCTTTTTAACATATTTTTTTGCCGTTTTTTCTTTCCATCCAGTGTCGTAGTCATTTCTTTTCCATGTGCATCAGAGTTAGAGGTTATGTATTGCGACTTGTTGTTTAAGAGAAAATTTTACAGAGTCTCCTAAAATGGTTTTCGTTTCCTTTGCTTTATAAAATATTAGTTGTATTTTTGCAAAAAAATATACAAGGTGGTTACATGCAGTCAGAGTATTGCTTTGTAGCCGACTCATCATTAAACAGGCAATTATGGCAGAGACTATCGAAAGAAAACTACCCGTCGGCGTCCAGTCTTTTGAGAAAATCAGAAAGGAAGGATACCTATATGTTGACAAGACAGACATCATCTGGAATCTTGCCAACAGAGGAAGGAGATATAATTACCTGAGCCGTCCACGCCGCTTCGGTAAGTCCTTGCTTGTGGATACGCTCGAGGCATACTTTGAAGGGAGAAAAGAACTCTTCGAAGGACTGAAAATAATGAGTATTGAGAAAGAGTGGACAAAACGTCCTGTCATCCGCCTCGACATGAGCGGCGGAGGTGCCACCCCCGAAGAACTGAAAGCATATCTCGATGATGCTTTCAGCAAGAACGAAAGAAAGTATGAAATCGACGTGCAAGAAGGAACCTCACTTGCCATACGCTTTCAAAATATCATAGAAACAGCCTTCCAAAAGACCGGACAGCAAGTGGCAGTTCTTATCGACGAATACGACTCCCCTCTGCTGCATTCTTGGAACACTCCACAACACGAGCCATGCACAGACATTTACAAGGCTGTGTTTGCCGTCTTGAAATCACAAGACCAATACGAGAAGTTGGTATTCATAACCGGCATTACCAAATTTACACAAATTTCCCTGTTCTCCGTTCTGAACAACTTGAGCAACATCAGTTTCGAACCGGAATATGCTGCCATCTGCGGCATCACGAAAGACGAGCTTATCAGTAATTTCAAGCCTGAAATCGAAAGACTTGGAGAATACGAGGGATGGGACTTCGACGAATCCGTAGCACAACTGAAGGCTTATTACGACGGTTATCATTTCAGCCGCAAGAACATGGTAGACGTCTTCAATCCGTTCAGTCTTATCAATGCACTGGCAGATTCCGACCTGAAGAACTATTGGGCATCATCGGGCGCTACATCACTCCTGCCAAAGTTCGTCGACGATATGGAAATCAGGCTGGGCGACTTTGATCCATGCACAATACTCCGACAAACGATAGAGACCTCTGACGTAACTGGTGGCGGAGCCGAACTGTTTCTATACCAATCTGGCTATCTCACTATCAAGGACTACCAAATGGGCGTATATATCATCGGTTTCCCAAATTATGAAGTTCGACAGGCGCTATACGAGATAGTCCTGCCTACGCTAACTTTGCGAAAGAATGGAGACATCCAGTCTGTACAATCCAGTCTTATGCTTGCCCTGCAACTCGGAAAACTTCCGGATGCAAAGAAATACCTAAAGGCTCTTGTTGCTGATGTACCTTACAGCAACAAGAAACTGGCATCGATGGATATGGAGGAGCGTTATCGCCTTATCTTGAGTTCTATCTTCAATGCTATTGGCTGTCGAGTGGAAGTGGAAAAGATGATTGCTACAGGTAGAATCGACATGGTGGTTGAAGTTACTAACTTCATCTATGTACTGGAATTGAAACTCAGCAACAACGGTGGTCTCGCCGCTGCCGAAAATCAAATCAGGCAAAAGCATTACATCGACCCTTTCAGGGCAGACAGGCGAAAGGTCGTTGCACTTGCCGTGGAACTCGACGACATGGGAAAAGGATTGGTTGAGTGGAAGGAAGTGGAGGGATAATTCTGTTGTTCCCTCATAAAAAACAACAGATTATCCCATCCTTTGAATATGTTGGCAATGAAAAACACACAGCTCGAAATCTTTTTACATTTTTCTTTGTTATATTAATGGATATGTCAAGAAAAATTAGTAACTTTGAATACTTTTGTGAAAGTCGCAGAAGAATTAAGTAAAAAAAATAATCAATGCAATATTTTAATATTCTTTTTGAAGATAATGAGCACTATAACGAGGTGTTCGAGAATTTTGTAGATTCATTTGCTACAATGATTAGCGAAGTAATATTTTCGTTTCGTGAGGACAGTGACGAAAGATACAATTTGACAGGATATGTATCTCTCCCGGATGTTTTGAATGTCGTTGCCGATTTTTCGAAGACAATAGAAAAAGGATTCGGAAAATATGAATTACAGGAGAAATGCCTAAAAATGAGAGGAGTAAATGATCTTAATTATTACTATAATAAATGGGAGGATGATACGATAAGAAGATGTGGAAGAGGCGATGATAAGTATCTGGTTATTAAGTATGTTCCCGATCCTTTTATTGAAGTCTGTTTATGGGCTACATACGTCTATTATTGCATACTCATTAAGCAGCATCCGAAGAATAAGAAATACATCAGGTATGCCGAAGATATATATAAGGTGTTTGACTGGTTTGTAATATGTGATGCTGAATATAATTATCTGATGAAACTTACAGATGAAACAGTGGATAATGTTATTGGGGATTATAATATGGGATTACCTGAGGATGATGAATTAGTCGTAAACTCTTCTGAATTTGAATCTCTGAAAGAACAAGTTGAAAACTTGAAGGCGGAAAATGAAAGGTTAAAATTGCTGGCTGATGCTACTGAAATTACGGCAAGTCCACATGACAGGCTCAGAATGGAAACTTTACTTCTGCTTTTGGAGAAAATTGGTGCTGATGATACTATAAATGGCAATAAACGAAAAATAGCGGAACTGATGAGTTATATTATCGGAAATAATTACCAGTCGTGTGCGAATCATTTTTCAAACAGAAAATTTAGCAAGACAGAACATGCTGAGGAAATAGAAAAGGTTAACCGGAAAATGTCTGAAATTGGTTTGGATGTGAATCTGTCGGTTTGATATTATTGAATTCATTATTATAATCAACCGGTTATTTTAAACTGTAAAAGTACCTTTATCTTAGTACAACCCCTAGTACAATAAAATACTAACCTTATCCAGGTTAGTATTTTTTTTATACAAAAAAATAATCAATCCACATTGTTTACCTTTGTGATGTCTTAAGAGACAAACGGCAAGGGTGTATCGATCGTTGTATCTCCTCAATGCCGGCTCCGCAGAGAATCTTCCCGAGGATGAAGCAAAGGGACTTGACACGAAACGGAGCGAAGCTTCGCAGACGGTAAGAACTAAATGCGCTAAATAAAAATGAATAACGTATTTACTGTCGGAGAAATCATCAAAGACATGTTTCTCCACAACAAGACAAGGCTGACGGACTCTTACAGGAAAAGGGAGGACGTGACGGCAAGTAATAACATATTAAAAAATGGAAAGGAATAATGATGGATAATATTATCAATAAAGAGAAGCTCGACGCTATAGTCAACACTATGGCAGACGGAACAACAACGATAGGGGATATGACTAACGGCAACGCGATGACTGCCGCAAAGGATGCTGAAAAGCAGAAGCAGAGCTTTATACATGTGTCGGGCTTCAACGACTTCCTCATCAGAGGAAGAGAGATGGATATACCGAAGGAACTGGTACACTGTCTGGTGGTGGAACACGAGACAACGATGTTCTTCGGCGATACCGGACTGGGTAAGACTATCCTCGCCATGCAGATGGCTTGCGAGATGGCGGAGCAGGGCAGGAGAGTGCTGTATGTCAACTTTGAGCTGTCTGAACAGCAGTGGGCAAAGAGATATCCCGAAAAGGTGTTCCCCGAGACTCTCTATATCGCCAACATCGACTACTCGCTCATGCACGACGTTACGGAGCAGAACCAGATCTTGCAGGAGATAACGAAACTCGCTCTGAAATATGATATCGAGGTGGTGATTATCGACAACCTTACAAACCTCTGCATCAACTCCAAGGAGGGCAGCGAGGCGGGCAATATCATGTTGCAGCTTATCAGCTTGAGAATGACCTACAACTGGACGATGCTTATCCTGGCTCATGTGCCTAAGCGCAAGCCGGGAGACCCACTGACGCTCAACGACCTTGCCGGAAGTAAGATTCTGAGTAACCTCGCGGATAATGTCGTGGGACTGAACAAGTCGAAGAAGGACAAGAACATGCGCTATATCATCCAACTGAAATACCGCTCGTTTCCTATCGAACTCGACTTCAAGAATGTTCGGGAACTTACCATGACGACCTGCGACAACTGGCTCCACTTTGAATATGGCGACTACGACGAGGAACGAATGCATCTGCCAAGAACACGCGACGAGAAGGCTGAACTGGAACGCGACATCATTCACGAGCTGAAACAGCCGAACGGTTTGACTTATCGGGATATCGCAGATAAGTTGGGAACAAGTCTTGGTACTGTACAACGAACGGCAAAGAACTTTGGATTGGCAAGAAAAATTGAAAAAAAAGACAAAACTTAAGCTTGCTGTATCAGTTTTGTATCAGTTTTGTATCATTTTAATTTTTGATACAAAATCATAGTTAATATATTGATATATAGATAGTTACGCTGTATCAGGGCTGATACAGGACTTGTATCAGAATACATAGTTTGTATCAGTTTTGATACAGCGTAAAATATTAAATATCAAGTAATTAAGCATATTCTTGTATCAGTTATGAAATGATACAAGATGATACAAACTGATACATACAAAGGATATGAATTTATATTAGACAGTGTCTT
>DAIOXG010000221.1:0-5136 GCA_036758085.1 Prevotella sp.
GTAAGCATGCTGATTATGAATGTTCCCGATATAATAAGTTGTATTGTGTTCATTTTTAATCTTTGTGATATTAATAAAATATGAGTCAGATAAGTGTATATTCTATCTCTTGTCTGTTTATTATAACACAAAAAAAAGTTTAATATTGTATTCTTACATGAAAATATTCAAAAACAGTTACATTTATCTTGTACTTCCGTCACATTATATATATATGAATATGATATGAAAACGACAAAAAGATTCTCTTTGTTAATATCGGCAACACTTGTTGCCATACCTTTATGCGCGTCAGAAATATATGCAGATGAACCCACTGCAGCTGACGGCACTACTGATATCAATGCCCTTGTAGACTGCAAGAATGTAGTTGGCAGGGATGAGGTCGGGGCATTTGTCATGCCGAAAGATATCGCTCCGTTGAGTGGAGTACCATTTAAAATGAAAGAGCCGAAACGTCCGTCTTTCAGAAATGTAGAAGTCAGCTTGACTCATTCCGACATCGACAAAAGGGGTATGATAACCGAAGCTTTGAACAAGATTATAGAAGACTTGTCGAAGAAAGGCGGCGGGCGCGTTGTAGTGCCTGCCGGACATTGGCATACAGGGCGCATAACACTGAAAAGCAATATCGACTTGCATCTTGCTGAAGGTTGCATACTCGAGTTCTCTGCCGATATCGACGACTATCAGCCGGCGGTATTCACTCGTCATGAGGGAATAGAAGTGATGGGAGCCGGAGCATTTATCTATGCAAACAAGGCAAAGAACATTGCTCTGACGGGACGGGGAAAGATTGTCGGTCCGCCGATGGATGTAGAGATGCGCCGACTTAGAAACGGCAACAGTGTGGTGGAGAAAGATATCGACTACAGGGTGCCGGTAGAACAGCGCATCTGCGACGGGCATGACGGCAGAACGTTCTACCGCCCAAAATCGTTTGCCCCGATAAATTGCAAGAATGTCATTGTAGAAGGAGTTACGTTTGAACGCAGTGTGCTGTGGAATATAAATCCGATATATTGCGAGAATGTTATAATTCGTGGAGTTACCGTAAACTCCGTTGGAGTGCCGAGTGGCGACGGTATAGACATCTCCTCATGCAAGAATGTGCTTATTGAATATTCCACGCTGAATTGTGGTGACGACTGCTTTACGCTGAAGAGCGGACGGGCTGAGGATGGCATTAGGGTAGGGCGTCCTACCGAGAATGTCGTCATTCGCTATTGTCTTGCAGAAAAAGGACATGGCGGTATTACGTGTGGCAGCGAGACGGCGGCAGGTATAAAAAACGTGTATCTCTATAATTGTGTGTTCGATGGTACTCGTACTGGTTTCCGCTTTAAGACTCGGCGTAACCGCGGAGGAGGAATTTGGGATATCTATTATGACAATGTGAGACTCATTGATGTTAATGAGGCTTTCACTTGGGACTTGCTTGGCTCAAAGATGTATATGGGAGAGTTGGCTCAGCGCAATCCTCCACTTGCCATAACTCCGCTTACTCCGGTGGTGAAGGATATAAGGATAAGCAACTTCGTTATTGAGTCTGCCGACCGCATGATGAGCATGAACACTATTCCCGAGGTCCCGACAACGGGGGTGGTGATAGAGAACGGTACGGTCAGGACTAACCGCATATTCAAGAGTATGAACGATGTCGGCGGACTGACGCTGAAGAATCTCACAATACAGTCGACCGACAACACGCTGAATATAGACAACAGTCGTGGACTGACGTTCGACAACGTGTCGTTCTTCGTTCCTACAGGTTCGCTGAAATACAACATAACTGGCGAGAAAGCTGAAATGCCGATAATAAAAAAATAAGGGAGAATGAAGAAAATACTTTTATTACTCACACTTGCTGTATCAAGCATATTTGCAAGTGCTGCAGACTACGATGCAGCGAAGCGTGACGGAATCCTGAAGGAGATATCCGGTGCAAGGATATCTTCAGTAAAAAAGAGCATACTGGAGTTTGGAGCGAGGGGCGACGGCAAGAAAGACTGTCTGCCTGCCTTCCGCAAAGCCATGGCAAAGTCAAGAAAGCTTGGCGGATTGCATATCGTTGTGCCGGCAGGAACATATTATATCAAGGGACCGATTCATTTTGAAAGCAACACCTGTATTGATCTTCAGGAAGGGGCAACACTGAAGTTCGCTCCCGAGCCGAAGTATTATCTGCCAATGGTGAAGACAAGTTGGGAGGGAACTTTCCTTCAGAATTATTCACCTTTTATATATGGTTATAATCTGCACGATGTGGCAATAATAGGCAAGGGCACCATCGACGGCAATGCTCAGACTACCTTTGCCACATGGCGTAAAGACCAGAAGGAAGCACGCGACCTCTCTCGTAAGATGAACCATGAAGAGACTGCCGTAGGGAAGCGCAACTTCGGCGAGGGGAAATTCCTGCGTCCGCAACTGATACAGTTTTTCGGATGCAAGAACATCACCGTGGCGGATGTCTTTATTACTAATTCGCCATTCTGGTGTGTGCATCTTCTGAAAAGCGAAAACATTATCTGCCAATCATTAAGATATGATGCCAAGCTGGTTAATAACGACGGTATCGACCCGGAATGTTCAAGGAATATCCTGATAGAAGGAATACAGTTTAATAACGGCGACGACAATGTTGCGATAAAGAGCGGAAGAGACAATGACGGGTGGCGGTTGGGTTCTCCTTCAGAGAATATAATAATCCGCAACTGCCGCTTCAAGGGCTTGCATGCCGTAGTGATAGGTAGCGAGATGTCGGCAGGAGTGAGAAATGTCTTTGTGGAGGACTGTACCTATGCCGGCTACTGCAAGCGTGGCATCTTTGTCAAGACAAACCCTAACCGCGGCGGGTTCGTGGAGAACCTGTATGTAAGAAACTGCGAGTTTGACGAGGTAGAAGACCTCTTCTATATTACAAGCATGTATGCCGGAGAGGGAATGGACGACAACCATTTTTCTACCATACGCAATATATGCGTAGATGGCTTGCGCTGCAAAAAGGCTCGTCAGGCTGGCATCGTTTTGCAAGGTACCGAGGCTAAGCCGATATCTAATGTTGTGTTTAGGGGCGTTGATATAAAGGAAGTAAAAAACGCCCTCAGCATGGATAATACCGAGGGCGTAAGCTTCAAAGATTGTCATCTTGGCGGTAAGGCTGGTGTGCCAACACAGGTTACGGCAAAGGACAACTTGTTTAAAATCTAAACTGTAGCTGCACATCTGCCATATTGTAGTTTTCCTTATTTAGTGTGCGGTCGTTAACAAAAACATATTCGGCGGTGATTCCAATGTTCTTCGAGAACTTGTAGTCAGCGCCGATTTCATACATCGACTTCATAGTGTTCCATGTTGCAGCACGGCGGTACATGTTGTAGCGTGCCTTGATGTGGGCTTTCTTCTTTATCACTGGAGCGATAGCAGCAGCGTAAAAACCGTCAGCCTTACTGCCATAGCCGTTGAGGGTAAGGTCTGGATTCTTCTCATTGTCGCTGGTCTTGAAGCCCTCGCCAGTGCCGTGGATATATTCCGAGCGGAAAGTCCAGTCGCTTTTCGTAACATACTCTCCGCTTATGGCATAACGGTGTTGCGGCAGACTCTTTGTTTCCGTGTGTTTTACTCCCTCGTCATCGGTGTAGCTCCATTTACGGGCATAGGAGCCCTCCAAACCGAATACTCCGATGCGCATTCCTTCAACAGGCATTACCCACACGCCACCGGCAATGGTCTTTTGCTGATCCACATCTTTCACGTTGATACCCTGTCCGTTGAATACTCCAACCTGATAGTGCATAAGGTTTCTTCTTTTAGCGTTCTTTATGAAGTCTCCCTGAATCTGCACACCGATGTCTCGTCCGTTGCTCGAATGCTGTCCGCTGCGGTCGGAGAATCCAGACAAATAGCTTACGTTCTGGCTATAGCTCATAAATCCCTGATCTATAGGATGCATAGGATTCTCAAAAGTAAAAGGCAATTTAAACTGTCCTGCCTTTACTTTAAAGAAAGAGTATTTTTGCCATTCGGCAAAGAGGTCTACAAGTCTTGGTGAGCTTCCCTTCGTTGCTGTATTGCCATTGATTTGCATTTGTGCCTTCCAGTAGAAATCGCCTTTAATCCTTCCGTCGAGCGACAGTCTTACGAGTCGCAGATCGAAAGAATTAGCCTTGCTGCCTTCCTGTCCGGAAGCCTGGTATTCCACGAGTCCGTATCCAGACAACTTTATGGTCTTATACCATGGTTCATTTTTTGTTTCCTGGGCATTGCATGCCATAGCCGTCATTATCATGGCGGCAGCAATATATTTTTTCATTTATATAGTTGTTGTTGATTAATTAATGGTGCAAAGGTAGCCTTTTATAATAAGAATTGTATTACTTTTGCATAAAAACGAACAATAATGACAACACTTTATCTTACTCGCCATGGTGAGACCGTGGACAATGCAAATAAAATAATGCAAGGACAGACACAGGGAAAGCTAAATGAAAATGGGGTACGGCAGGCTTACGAGTTGGCTGAAAAGATGTCCCGCCTTCATATCGACGCTTTTGTTTCGAGCGATTTGCAGCGTGCTGTAGATACATGCCGTATAGTTGCTGAACCTCACAAGGCAGAGGTGCATGTTATCCCTTTGCTCAGAGAACGTGACTGGGGTGGATTTACAGGGCGTTACATTCCCGATTTGAAAGATGCCGAATGGCCAGACGATATTGAGACTATAGATGATTTGAAGAAACGGGCACGTAGATTTCTGGATTTCATTCGTGATGAATATTCCGGCTTGACAGTTCTTGCCGTTGGCCATGGAATTATAAACAAGGCGATACAAGCCGTATATTATAATAAGGAAATGAAAGATATCCAGCGTATGGATAATGCAGAAGTCAGGATATTGGAAATATAAGAAGTTTTCTGAAAATATAAAAAGTTTTCGCATCACTGCGAAAACTTTTTATAATAACAATGTATTATTTTATGTTCAAACAAATTTATATTGTCCATTTGAGGATAATATACCTTCATCTAAATCTATTTTACGCAAATGAAAACAGATAAAGATATACTAATCAAAAAAATAACCGTTCCAATCATAATCAATAATATTTAAATTTGTCTGCAAATATAAGGATT
>DAIOXG010000222.1:0-5125 GCA_036758085.1 Prevotella sp.
GCCGAGATACATGCTCTTAGGAATCCTTACGCCGCCAAGTCCGCCCTTGCCGGCAAGCGAAGTGAGGAATCCTATATTATACGTGTTAGCCTTGAAATTCAGGTTCGCCTTAATCCTCTTCACGTCGGTCAGGTGGGTGGCGTATCCGCTGGCATTAATCTTCATAGCCGAAGGCAACACAGCGTTGAGCATACGGATGTCCATACGCTGAAGGTTGCCACTAACCACGGCATTGAGAGAAAGAGGCTTTTCGGGATATTGACGGCGGAAGGCTTTAGGCATATCCGCCATGAAGCGCATAAGGTCGCGCTTGGCGAGGGATGCACTCGCCGTGAGGCTCATCTTGCCCGGACAACTGTCGCTGAAGGCATTGAGGTCCATCGTCATGTTTGCCTTGAGCCATGAGTCGGGAGTCTTCACCGTAAGTTTAGGCAACTGCAGCTGCAGCGAGTCCATACTCAGCGGTCCGCTAAGGTCGGCGAGTTCTATTCCGTTCTTCTCCCTAAAGGCGCAATGGCGCATGAGAAGCGAGAGGCGCGGAGCCTCAAAGAAGAGCGAGTCTATGCCAAGGTTCACGCCGTGCAGGGCGATATGGTTGGGGTCGATAATCCCCCGTGTGTGGGCTTTGAAATTATTGTCGTAGGCTATTGAACCGTTTGCGAGTTCAAAATTCTCCACGGCATACGAGTTTTTGTATAAATCAAAGAAACCGCCCTTGACGTTTGCCTTTCCGAAGAAGGCAGCCACCTGTAGCGTGTCGCCCGGCATGTGAACCACAGCCTTTGTGTTTTCCACCAGCACTTTCCTCACGTCAATCTTCCAGTAAGTGGGAGTCTTCGCCGTGTCTGGCGGAACGGTATCGCTCAGTTCTACGCTTACGTCGGCATCCTTCAGCACGGCATCATCCACCTTCAGCATCTGCTTGCCCCAGTCGATACCGTGGCTCTCGAGCGAGAGCCTGCCAACGCTGCCCTTCACCCTCGCCTCATGGACGAAGTCGCTCGTATTGAGCTTCACCCTCTGCAGGTCGAGCTGGTCAATCTCCACCTGCTGGCGAAACAGCGGCAAGAGTTTTACTCTTACCACGAGTCGCCCCATGTCTGCCACCGTGTCCTTCACCTGCGGCAGCGAGTCGTTGGGCTTTATCATCTTGAAGTTGTCTATGCCCAGGTCGATAGGAAACTGCAGATGTACTCGCTCCACGGAAATCTGCATGCCTGTTTTCTCCGATGCATAGTCGGCAACACGGTGCACTGCCCAGTTCTGTACCGCCGGAACATATAGCAGTACAGCCAACAAAATGATTATGATTATAGGTGTGGCGACAATGGCTCCGCCCCACCGCAATGTGTACTTTATAGATTTCTTCATGTATGCCTAATATTTGAGCAAGCTATAGTTTTGCAAATGTAGCATAAAAATCAAAGAACTCAAAAAATATATACGAAAAATATTGATATCCTTTTGTTCCTACGGATATTTATGCTACATTTGTAGCGTTAGCGTGCTGTGATAGGGGTTTAGTGATGCTAAAATAGGGGGTTAGCGTGCTGTGATAGGGGGGGTAGATGATAAAAACACCGTATTCATTACATGTGTGGGGATAAATGTTTATTCCTTTCCTTTAAAAAAATCCTTCACCGGAAAGTGTTGTCTGTTAATGAGTTGCAGCGCCGGTGAAGGATTATGTGAAAAACTTTTTTCTTTTGTAATAAAGTTATTGAAGTATCTTTTTTTGATAATTCTGGTATGTATATCTATTCTTCGTTAAGATAGATTTCCATAAATTTGTCGCAAAGTTGAAATGTCCCTTCGTCTTGGGTTATGAAATCTCTTTCGAGAAGAGTCTTTACAGCCCCCTGTACGGTGCTTGCGCCTAAGTGGTATTTGTGCAGAATTTCTTGCGACATGAGAGACGACGGCTTCCTTTCGTGTGCTATGGCAATGAGAACTTGCTTCTGTTTTGCCGTTAGCTGATAGAGTAATGCCTGGTAAACAAATTTATGCTGCGAAAGTATATTTCTGATGGTGCTTTCTGTGTCATTTTTCGTCAGAATCCTTTGGGAGAAAATTGATGAATAAAGCATGTTCAGAACATATTGTATATACCATGTTATGCCTTCAAAGTTTTGGTACAGATAGTGGAATGCATCAGGAGATATTTGCTTGTCGTTTTTTTCAAAATGTCGGTTAGCAAATTCGAGATATGTCTGTTCATTGATGGGGGTAAGTCCCATTATGCTTGAACTGTTGTAGAAGGGTCTTGACTGCGAAGCGAATATCTGTGCCATCATGTGACGTTTGGAGCCTGAGAATACGAAGTTGGCATTATGACAATTCTGAATTCTTTTGCGTAGAGTGGCTTCAACTGTTTTTTCAGGATAGTTGGCAATAGTCTGAAACTCGTCTATGGCGACAAAACAGTGTTTGTCTGCCTGTTCGAGATAGTTGAAGATCTCGTCGAGTGTAACGTATGGACTTTTTATGTCGCCTATGCCGATGCTCCATTCCGGATTTCCGTTTATGTCAAACGAGATGGTGGATTCAAGCGACTTGAGCATATTTATGAAGAATTCCCAAACTCTTCTGCCTTTGGGCTTCAATGCGGCAAGTATTGCTTTTCCAAGAACGTATACAAATTCGCTGAGATTCTTCGTATCGTAAATGTCTACATAAAAGCAGTAGTTTTCCTCTTGTATTGTTTTCTGATAGAAACAGTTGAATATTAGTCCTGATTTTCCCAAACGGCGTGGGGCTATCAATGCCACGTTGCATCTGTTGGAAAGATGTCGTGTCAGTAAGGCTGTTTCTTCTATGCGGTCGCAGAAGTATTCAGGCGACAGGTAACCTTCAATGATAAACGGATTTACTTGAACCATAAGCTTTTACGTTATTATGATATTTGCGTTACGTAAAATTCATAATGAAAAATATAGTGCAAATATAGCTCTTTTCTTTTAAAGAGTTTCCAATTTTACATTTTTTTTGTTCCTTTGTCAGAATGCACTTCTGTTTTGCGTCACTTCGCGGTAGCGTTTCTCGTCGAAGGCATAGAGAGTGGCAGGACGTCCGTTGGCTTGTTGCTGTTCGCCTGTGGGTATGAGATATCCGAGAGTTGTTATCTTCTTGTAGAAATTCCGGCGGTCGTATTTCTTGTCGAATACCACCTCGTAGATGGTCTGGAGCTGAGTTATGGTGAATGTCTTGTTGAGAAGGCGGAATGCCAGCGGTTCGTAGGTCATTTTCCAGCGCAGCTTGTTTTGTGCGACAGTGATAATCTCTTTATGGTCGAAGGCAAGGTCCGGCAGTTCGTCGATAGGAAACCATTGAGCCTTGGCTGCATCGTCGCCTGCAATTACCTCGTATTTCTCTTGACGTATGAAGGCCAGGAAGGCAATTGTCAGCACTCGTTCCCTCGGGTCGCGGTCTATGGTAGAGAATGCCTGCAGCTGCTCTATGTATATGTCTTTTACTCCGGTTTCTTCCTGAAGTTCGCGCAGGGCACCTTGCTCTGCGGTCTCGTCCATTTTCATGAAACCTCCAGGCAGCGCCCAGCTGCCTTTATATGGTTCGATACCGCGGTTGATGAGCAACAGGTTGAGTTTTTCGCCGTTGAAACCGAAGACTACGCAGTCGGTGGTTACGGCAGGGTGTGGATATTCGTATGTGTACATAATTCTTTTTTATTTCTTGTGCAAAGGTAATGGTTTTTATTTATATAAAGTGATGTTTGTGTAAAAATAACACAAAACAATGTTAAGATGCCGATGCTTTGACAGCAATATCAGGTCCGATGGCATATGCTTATTGAAACTTAAACCGTCGTTTGCAATCTTGCAAACGAATGGAAAAATGTAAAAGTACTGATAGTTCTTTGTATATTTGCACCCGTGAAACATAATTGCAAGTTGTTATTTGCAACAGTAATCTAAAATGTATTTAAAGTTATGGAAGCGAAAATAAAGAAATGCATAATAAAGGAAATAAAGGATGCGGAATGGGGGAACGATGATTTGCAGGTTATCTGTGAGAGTATTATAGATATTGCAAACATGTCTGCATTGGAAATCCTACAAAGCAATCGTTTTGTTTATGCCCACAAAGCCTTTGATGAGGCTATGTATGAACTAATGAAAGAGGAGGGAGAGAAGGATGAATGATGAGTGATGTGGGGGGAGTTGTTACTTGAATGCCTGCCATTCCGGGGCGTCGGGTAGGGGAGCCTCTACACAAATCGGCTGTTTCGAAACGGGATGGGTGAACTCTACTCGGCGAGCAACGAGAGAGATGCTGCCGTCGGGGTTACTGCGTTTTGCTCCGTACTTAAGATCGCCTTTTATCGGACAACCGATGCTTGCCAATTGGCAACGAATCTGATGATGTCTGCCGGTGAGCAATTTTACTTCAATCAGCGTGTAGTTGTCGGATGCCCCGATAACCTTATATTTAAGTATCGCCTTCTTTGCCCCCGGTTTCTCACGATTATAACTGTAACTCTTATTCTGCTTTTCGTTTCTTACGAGCCAACTCTCTATCGTACCCTCCGTCTGCTCAGGGCGGTTTTTGGTCAACGCCCAATAGGTCTTGTGAACGTCGCCGTTGCGGAACATGTCGTTCAGTCGCGACAGAGCTTTTGATGTACGTGCAAAGACAACCAGTCCGCTAACGGGGCGGTCGAGTCTGTGTACCACACCAAGAAAAACATTTCCAGGTTTGGCATACGCTTCCTTGATATATTGCTTCACGATATCCGACAGCGGTTTGTCGCCGGTCTTGTCGCCCTGTACAATTTCACCGCTCCTCTTATTGACGATGATGATATGGTTGTCTTCGTAGACTACGTTCATAATTGTTTAATATAATAGCCCCTCCCTAACCCTCCCCAGGGGGAGGGTAGAGAAAAGCTGTATTTTATATTGTTGTAAATTCTATAAGTTTACATATTCATACCGCCGTCGATCTGAATAACCTGACCGCTCACGTAGCTTGACATGTCGGAAGCCAGGAACAGACAAACGTTGGCGATATCCTCTGTCTGACCGCCACGGCGCAGAGGAATCTTTTTCATCCAGTCCTTGCGGATATCCTCAGGCAACTGAGCTGTCATTGCAGTCTCGATGAAACC
>DAIOXG010000223.1:0-5123 GCA_036758085.1 Prevotella sp.
TCCTGAACTCCTGCAAGTATGCTTTCCTTTAGTAGCTGCCGATAACTCTTGCCGGTCTTTACCATTTGGTAAATTAGTCCCCACTCTGGCAAGCCGCCAACATTTCTGTCGTCGATAAACATATCTGCCTTTATCTTACGGCTGAAATGCTGGTTGTTACTCGTGCCGCGTTCTTCAGGAAAGTCGCGGTTGACAGCATAGAACTCTACACCTCTTTCACGACACCATTCCACGGCTTCATCAAGCAGATGTCCTTCTCTTACCGACCATAATATTAGCTTATGGCGATCTGCTATCAAGGCACGTAAAGTATCTGTGGCAAATGGTATCTCCCGACCTATCTTCGGATACTCGTGCTCTACGATTGTACCGTCGAAATCTACTGCTATTACCATTTTCCTGAAATTATAACTTTATAGAGTTATCATTCTCATTGCCATACTTGTTACCGTATGAGCCATAACTTGTGGAAGTGCCATACTTAGTATAGTTACCATAACGGGAATAGGTTCCATACGTCTTGTATTTACCGTATTTACCTACGCCATAGTAATATCCATACTTCTTCTTCGACATGTCAATTCCGTTTATGACAATCGACATGTTAGGCAACTTCTTCTCGTCGTTGAACTGGTTTATCAAACCAAAGCTTGACTTCGGAGTATAGTCGGCACGACACATATATACTGTTGCATCGCAGACTTTACCAATTTCAAGCGTATCAGTTACAAGACCTACCGGAGCTGTATCGATGAGTACGAAATCATAATGCTTCTTCAATTCATCTACGACAGTCGACAATGACGGACGACTTACGATTTCGCCTGGGTTTGGCGGAATAGGACCAGCCATCAGCAAGTCGAGGTTGTCATTGATTTCCGATGGAATTATCTCATGCTGTACATCCTCCCATGACGGGTTGTCCATGACGAGCAGACGCGTAATTCCATTGTGATGGTTGTCTATCTGGAACAACTCGGCGAGACGCGGCTTACGGATGTCAAGACCGACAAGCACAACCTTCTTGCCAAGAAGAGCAAAACTGATTGCAAGGTTCGCTGCATTAAAGGTCTTACCCTCACCAGATGTCGTTGAAGTGAACATTATTACCTTCTGTCCTTTCTTCAACATAAACTGAAGATTTGTACGCATTGAACGGAAAATCTCCTCCATCTGATTGTTCTGGTTCTCATGAACGACAATGTCTGCACGTGTCTTTACTGCATCGTTGGCAATGGCGACATCGGCAATAATCGGAATTGAAGTAAGACTCTCTACATCATCATGTCCCTCAATGCGGTAACGCAAGAACTGGATAATGAAGATTATCAACGACGGCAATGCTATACCGATGATCAAACCGATTAGCATTATCATGTTGTTTTTAGGACTTACTTTTCCAACAAACTGAGGAAGCTCAATCAACTTTCCCTTGTCGGCTGTGGCTGCAAGTGATATGGAATTTTCCTCACGCTTCTGCAAGAGCATAAGATAAAGACCAGATTTTACTTCCTGCTGACGTCCTATCTGTGTAAGGATACGCTCCTGTTCAGGAGTTCTTGACACTTCGTTGTTATACTGTCCGTACTGTGACGCAACGGCATTACGCTGAATCTCAAGATTTCGCTTTGCCTGCATGAGTGCCATGCGGATACTTGTGCTTAAGTCATTCAACTGGGCTGTCATTTCCTCTACGACAGGACTGCTTTCAGATGCTGTGCGGAGAAGTCTGTTACGCTCAAGGGCAACCTTATTGTAATCACTAATCAATGATATGGAAGCTTCGTCACGAAGACCGACATTCGACGGCAAAACCTGGTATTTGTTTCCTGGGCGCTCAGCAAACTGAATCAAGCTGTTTATCAAATCTATCTGTGTACCGGCATCATTCAATTTCTGCTCGTAAGAAGAAAGGTTCGACACACTTTCCTTTGCATCAACCTTCAACTCAACCAGGCGGTTGTTTCTCTTGTAGTTTTCGAGCTGACCCTCAGTAGAACTCAGTTCGGCATTGATTTTTTCCAAACGCTCATTCACGAAAGCCTCTGTACGCACAGCCACTTCGTTCTTGTCTTCATTAGCCTGGCGGTTGTAACAGATTGCCAACTGCTTCAAATAATCTATACCTCTCTGGATATTCTCATCGTTGAGAGTCATGTTTAGTGTTGAAGAAGACTTGCTCGTCTGCTCCAAAGACAACGCACCACAATATTTTGGAGCCATGGCCATTGGAGACACGATGCTGACAATCATTTCGTCACCGTCATTCATTACAAATTCTGCATTGCGAGTAAAGAACAAGGTTCCTGCCTTTGTACGTATAGAACATGGCAACATAGACATCACAGCATCAATTGTATAAGGACCTGAAGCAGTTGTCTCATCCTCAGATACATAATATGTTCCACTCACATGATACTTGCCATCTGTTTTCTCGATATTCAAAGACATCGGAACATTGAGTTTCTCAAGATGAGCCATATCCATGTCTACATTTATAGGCTGAGTTTTGTATAATATAACATTCTTTACTCTACCCTTTTTCCAATACGAACTATAGAGCTTCAAGTCAGTGATTGCCTGAGCGGCAAGTGTTCTGGTCTTGAGAATCTCCATCTCATTGTCTATACCGTATGTATTGCTGATAATACCGAAATCAGCCATACCGCCAAGCGCATCGCTACTACGTCTTCCGCCACCGTTTCCGTCATCTTTAATCAACAACTTGGCAGCTGTTGAATATACTGGTGTTGTATACCTTAAATAAAGATATGCAGCACCGAGACAGATTATCACAGAAACAAGGAACCATTTCCAATTTAAAATAAATAAGGTATAAAGTTTCTGGAAATTAAACGAAGACTGTTCACCGTCCTCCTCCGTAGCATAAAGATTTTTCTGTTGTACGTCAGTCATTGTATGTCTATTTTTATTTATTCTCAATCAATTCCATTAAATACTTTCCATAATTGTTTTTCAGCATAGGCTTGGCAACTTCCGCAAGCTTTGCGCTATCTATCCAACCACGCTTATAGGCTATTTCCTCAAGACAAGCGATTTTCAATCCTTGACGTTTTTCTATTACCTCTATAAATGTACTTGCCTCTGCCAAGCTGTCATGTGTTCCAGTATCAAGCCATGCGAAACCACGCTGAAGAGTCTGTACCTTTAAGTCTCCCCGCTTTAGATATTCCTGGTTTACGCTTGTTATCTCAAGTTCACCTCTGGCACTCGGTTTAATGTTCTTCGCAATTTCAACTACATCATTCGGATAGAAATACAATCCGACTACGGCATAGTTACTCTTTGGATGAGCCGGTTTCTCTTCTATACTAAGACAATTGCCCTTATCATCAAACTCTGCAACGCCATAACGCTCCGGATCATTTACATAATAGCCAAAGACTGTTGCCTTATGCTCTTTCTCGGCAGTCTTTACACTCTCGTTCAACAATCCTGTGAAACCTGAGCCATAGAATATATTATCACCCAAGACAAGACAAACGTCATCATCTCCGATAAATTTCTCACCTATTATAAAAGCCTGAGCCAAGCCGTCTGGAGAAGGCTGCTCTGCATACTCGAAATGAACACCAAATTCCGATCCGTCGCCCAAAAGTCTTTTAAACCCTGGAAGATCATACGGAGTGGAAATAATCAATATTTCCCTTATGCCTGCAAGCATAAGCACAGACACAGGATAATAAATCATTGGTTTATCAAAAATCGGTATCAACTGTTTACTGACACCTTTTGTAATGGGATAAAGGCGAGTTCCAGAACCGCCTGCAAGTACTATTCCCTTCATCTTTCGTTAAATAAAAGTTTAGCTAAACGTATATTTACTATATGATAATATTTATGATATTACGGCTGCAAAGGTAATAATAAAAATTACATAATTCACTTTTTATTTTGTTTTTTAATATAAAACAAGTACTTTTGCATTATAAAAAGATAATAACATATATAAATAACATAGAAAATGAGTTTTTTTAGCAAACTTTTCGGACATAAAGAAAATGATGAGATAAAAACAGGCGGAATGGAAGATTTCATGACATTGGTTCGTGTGTATTTCCAAGCAGTTATTGCAGAAAAGGTAGGAATTACCAATCTTGCAGCTCTTCCTGATTTGAGACAGTTTAAAACTTCCCTACACATACCTACCGTCAACAACAAATTGGGTATCGGTGAAAAGGCAAGATGCAAAAAGATGCTACGCGATTTATATGGCACTGAAGACCTTTTCTTTAAGGAAATTGACCAGAGCATAAGAAAGCACTGCGCTAAGATTCAGGATGTACAGGTTTACCTGCTACAGTTCCAGAACTATACGCAGAACCTTATGATGCTTACTGGAAATCTTATGAAATTCAAATTACGCCTGCCTTCTATCTTCAAGAAAGCACTGTATACGATGACTGAGAAAACAATTTCTGACATCTTCAACAAAAACGACTTTAACGATGCAAGTGTCATGAAAGCAGTAGTTGCAGTCAGAGAATACGACAAGCGTTTGGGATTTAGTCAAAAATGGACTACAGACTTTGTTTATCAAGTCGTTATGCTGGCCAAGAAGGAAAAAGCGCCTAAAAACGAAGATTAAACAAATCATTTGAAAAATAATTTTGGCAAATCAACAAAATACATTAAATTTGTAGGCAAAATAAATTCTGATGACTGAAAACGATAAGATATTGACGCTGTTCACAACGAGAGTAAGGCAGATGATTCTCCATTACAAAGAACTTAAAAAGGAGAATGAGGAGCTTTATGCGATGGTGGATTCTCGCGATAAAGAGATTTCAACATTAAAGAAACAGCTCGAACAGGCTCAGAATGACTACAAGAGTTTAAAAACGGCCCGAATGGTGGAAGTCAGCAATGGAGACATTGAAGAATCCAAGAAAAGAATTTCTGCAATGATAAGGGACGTCAACAAGTGTATCACACTGCTAAGTGGAAAATAATCAGAGTGATGGCAGGAGAAAAGGACAAGTTACATATAAGACTGCATATTTATGATACAGACATGCCTGTCGTTATCGACAGACACGAGGAATTTACGTATCGTGAAGCGGCAAAGGATATCAATGAGGCTGTAAACGCTTATTCTGAGG
>DAIOXG010000224.1:0-5112 GCA_036758085.1 Prevotella sp.
CAATCGGGATGTAGCGCAGTTGGTTAGCGTACACGTCTGGGGGGCGTGTGGTCGCTGGTTCGAGTCCAGTCATCCCGACGTTTTTTATAATTGTATATGGGATTTAGGTGTTATGCCTATTTCCCTTTTTTTATTTGGTCGGGATATAGAAATAGATTTTATTTTTTTAGAGCTAAAGAAACGAGAAGCATTGTTTGCATTATTATATAGTGTACATTTTTCACCCCTTTTTATTTTAATTAGCAAATTTATTTTAATTTTCTATGACGATATGAAATTAATTCATATCTTTGCAAAAACTTAATTGATTTTTGAAAAACAGTGTTTTTTTGAATAGGTAAAGGGAAAAATATTAATAATAACAAATTTTAAAAAAAACCAATGAAAAAGTGTTACGCTTTTATGCTTTTTGCTGCGGCGTTCGTTGGGACAACCAGCGTTAGCGCACAGACTATTCTCGACGAAGGTTTCGAGACAGAAAGCACAGAGAGTTTTTCACAGCCGGTTGCCAACGGGTGGACTACTGTGAACAGCTACACGGGTTCGACCTTGAAATTTAACTGGGCGAACTATTACAACGAGAAAGGTACGATCACAGGCAAGCACGTGGCTCAGTGCGACGGTGCATTGTATGAAGGCGAGGGAACTGGTCCGCGCGAGGAAATTCTGCTCTCGCCGGAACTTGACCTCAACAACACTTACCAGTTGAGCTTCGACTGGAAAGTGAGCCCTATGGCATTTACCGACAAGTCTCGTTACGATTTGCAGGTGCGCATCGTGAAAAACGATGATGTGAAGAATGCCGAGCAAATCTTCTCTATCCAGAACGAGGAGGATTTGAAGGAGAGCGGTGTTGCTTACCCATTCGAGTCATGGTCTACACAGACCAGCAAGATTGACCTGAGCGAGTGGCAGGGACAGAAGGTGAAAATAGCCTTCGTCTACAAGATGCTCACCACTAACGCAAATGTTGTTTATCTCGACAACGTGCTCGTAAAGCAGGCTACACCGATTACCGGTCCTGTGGCTCAGCTCGACAAAACAAGCTATGACTACGGCACGGTTTATCTCGGAGAGAAGTTCTATTCAGAAGCTTTCAAACTCTCTAACAAAGGTAAGAAGGGACTGAAGATTACTGGCGTGGATTTGCCACAGGGCGTTACCATGACCATTGATCCTGCTACTGTAGACCTCGATGCTACGGAGTCTACACAGTTCCAGTTTGTATATTCTGCCGGACTCACCACTCCTGAGAATGCCAATGTTGCAATCCACACTAACGGCGGTGACTTTACCGTTGCATTGAAGGCAAGCAAGCAGATGGTGCCAGACGGAATGACCGAGGAGACCTTTGAGGCTTACTTCCCGCCAGCTGGATGGAGCAACGACGGATGGAGCGGAACAAAAACGGCGCTTGAGGGCGACCGCTCGGCTTATGCCGGAGTGTCTACACAGGACAATTATCTTGTTTCTCCGCGTCTCGACCTTACAAAGGGCGGTAAGGTGATGTTTGAGTATTACAACGACTTCGCATCAGAAGACGGTTCTACATACCAGAGCAACGACATTACTCTCGACCTCTCTACCGACGGCGGTAAAACATGGACCACAAAGTGGACATTTGATTACCAGAATGATGATAAGCAGAACAAGAGAATATTCGAGACTGTGGATCTTGGTACAGGTACCGACAACTCTCGCGTTCGTTGGCACAATACTGGTGTAACGGCTGACGACGGCGATGTGCCTGAGACCAGCACATTCTATCTCGACCGCGTATTCTTGCCAACTCTCTACGGAGCTGACGGCACACCAGACAGCGTGAGCTACATCTCCCCGGCAAATAAGGCTACTGGCGTTTATCCTAAGAGCATCAAGTTTGAGTGGACACCGGCTCAGTTTGCCAAGAGCTACAAGATTTATATCGGTAAGTCGTCGGGCAACTACGATGTTGTGAACGGTGCTGACCAGGGCAACACCCTGTCATTCACATTGCCAGAGGCTGACTATGAGACTACATACTACTGGAAGGTGGCTGCTGTAAATTCTAAGGGTGAGTATGCTGGAGCGAAAGAGCAGACGTTCACTACTCAGAAGGACGCTACAAACACCGAGTATCCTTATTCTATGGACTTCAGCAATGTGTCTGGAAGCCTGCCAGAAGGATGGATTTCAAGCAACACCACTACGTATGGCGAGAGCCGCAACTGGAAGGTGCTCGACACTCAGGGCAACCCTGTTCCATGTCTCTTCAGCATGTGGGTTGGCGAATATCAGAAGGTTTACAGCTCTGAGGTTAGAACTCCTGAGTTCAAACTCCCTGAGGGCGAGGAAGTAAATATCTCGTTCGACTGGATTGACCGTCATCCTACAGATGGAATCAAGGACGAGAGCGGTCTGGAAAAGAAATATAATGTAGAGGACGAGAACGGCAACGGTATTGAGAAGGTTACATTCGAAATCAATGTTGACGGACAGTGGAAGGAGCTTTCTTACCTGTCTCAGGATTACGACAAGGCTCTTCAGAACACATCTGTTGGCGAGCGTTACTACTGGATTAACGAGAGCTACGATTTGAAAGAGTATGCCGGCAAGACCGTTCAGTTCCGTTGGGTACACTACGGATACTCTGGTCAGGACAAGGGCTGCGGACTTGACAACGTGCTTATCGAGGTTAAGTCAGACAATAAGGCTGTGTTCAACAAGACAAGCTGGGATGCTGGCAAGGTGAACTACAACAAGGCTGTAAACTCTGGCGACATCTTCACTATCCTGAACAAGGGCGAGCAGGCACAGACAGTGAAGAGCGCAACATTCGCTACTCCTAACTTCACCACTTCGCTCAAGACTGGCGACAAGATCGCAGCTAAGGACGGACTGAAGTTCAATATCCAGTTCAACGCTCTGCAGTCAGCTGCCGAGGTAGACGACAACCTCACCGTTGAATTCGAGAGCGGTCTTACAATCACTCTCCCTGTAAAGGGTACTGGTCTTGCAGAAGACGTTGTTTACTACTCATTCGAGAAGAATCCGCTGGAACATGACTGGCTCACTGAGTTCACACTCATCGACGTAGACCATGCAGCAACCGTGCCGTTCACATGCTATGGCACAGAGTTCGACCAGAGCGGCGGCGTGTTCGCCTTCGGTGTGGCTTACGAGACATCAAATCTGCAGAACGTTGCTCCTATCTCTGGACAGGCATTCCTCGTAACAGGTAATCCTCTCGACGAGAATACTAAGGGCGACAACTGGATTGTTTCAAAGAAACTCACTGCAACAGCCAACTCTTCGTTCGACTTCTATGCACGCAACTGGGAGAGCAACAATAGTGTTCTGCCTTCTGGTATGCACCAGGTTGGTGTTTATGTTAGCGAGACATCTCCTTCTGACACCAAGGCATTCACTGAGGTGATGAAGCTGCAGGAGATTCCTTATCTCGACGGTCACAACTGGAAGCACTATACAGTAGACCTTTCGGCTTATGCTGGCAAAGACATCTATGTTGGTGTTCGCGACTACACCGAGGGTTACCGTCTTGTCGCATTCTACGACGACTTCACATTCTCTCATTTCAGCGGAATAACCGGTATCAATACCATCAGCAACGAGATTGCACAGGATGCCAAGGTTACCGTTTACAGTATGAATGGTATCGAGGTTGCCAAGGGCGAGGGACTGCAGACGCTGAAGACACTTGCTAAGGGTGCTTACATCGTTAAGGTTCAGACCGCTGAAGGCACAAAGACAATGAAGATTGCACGCAGATAATAACTGCATATCAGTATAAAAGGTAATGGGAGCCAACTGTCGTCGACTTGTATGGTAGTGGAGTCCCGTTACCTTTTTCTTATATAAACAGAAAAACATTTTATAAGCAATGAAAAAGAATTTATACACCTTACTGTTTATGGCTGTGCTCATGTTCCTCGCATTGCCTATGGCGGCACAGGAAAGAGACAAAACCTTGAACATCGCTGTAACCGCCGATACGGGCGAGAGTCTGCTCGGACAAACGGTAAACGTGAAGCAGACCGACTACGGACTGAATTACTCCAGTGTAGTTCTCGATGCTAATGGCAGAGCCACACTCAAGGCTTATGCCGGAAACCACACTGTTACCGTAGAGCGCAGCGGATACAACACCGCAACGACAACTTTCAACATCGCCGAGACAGAAACAGAGAAAAATATAACGTTGAAGCTCACCGAGAAAACTCGCACTCCGTTCTCGCTCAGCACTAAGCTCGTTGTTGACCCTTACACGGCGGCCAAGACGCTTACGCTGACATGGAACACGGAGAAGCCGGCTTTCTATGACGACTTCGAGAGTTATGACGCCTTTGCCATCAACTTTGGCGAATGGACGGGTATCGACGGCGACAAGCTGAATGCCGCTCCGCTTGTGGGCGACTATCCTAATCGCGGACAGCGCCAGTATGCACAGATTATGAATCCGCTTGCCGTTGATCCGATGTGGTATTACGACTATCCGGTGCTCCGTGCCTACGAAGGCAAGCAGTATGTCGGTTTCGTGCGCACATCATCCGGCGATGCAAACAACGACTGGCTTATCTCGCCAGAGATTACCGTGGGCAACGACAATATTCTCTCGTTTATGGCAAAGGCTGCCGACGTATATCCTGAGAAATTCATCGTATATATCACAACCAAGACCGACAACCCGGAACAGGCAGACTTCGTTCAGCTCTCAAGCGGAAACTACGAGACAGTAGACTACAAAGGTTGGCACGAGATGCAGTACGACCTCTCTCAATATGCCGGAAAGAAAGTGAAGATAGCTATCCGCTACATCAGCGAGGCAAACAACGGCGGAGCGTTCATGCTTATGATAGACGACTTCTATGTTGGTCAGCCTGATTATACACAGCAAACAGCAAATACTCCACGCCCATCACTCATTGGCAAGGCTACGAGAGCAGAGAATAATCCAACCCTCTCTCCGGCAAATCCAAACGAAGTGTTTGAGGTTTATATGGATGGAGTTAAGGTTGGCACAACACCAGACTATTCGTATATCTTCAACGATATTGCCGACGGCAGCCATGTGGTTGGCGTAAAGGCAAAATACAAAGTTGCCGAGAGCGAAAT
>DAIOXG010000225.1:0-5099 GCA_036758085.1 Prevotella sp.
GTACACACGTAGCATTATTATCGTATAAGGCTCTCTGTTATCCCGAACTGGGGTACATCTTACATTATACAAAGAGCCACTTCGTGACTCCCAGCAAAACGGCATCGGGCGATAAACATAAAAAACATTTCCACTCACAAATATAGGACAATGTCTATTGGCTAAAACAAAGTTGTACATGTGATGTTGTTGCTATAGTTTCAAACAATCTCTAATCCATATTCCATAATCTCTAATCCAAATTCCAATCCCTAAATGTTTTTTATGTTTATCGCCCTCTGACAAGTAAAAATACCGTAGGCATTACCGGTGTGTTGGCGGATTTCCAAAAGAGAACTTGTTCTCGTAAGGAAATATGACAATACAACGGTAAGCCCGAGGAACGAGGGCTTTACTTGTCAGAGGGGGGGTGTCGGTTTTTCCTCTATAAAAGAATCACTTTTTATTTAACTGGTGTATAAATCAGAATTTCTTATATTCGTTTGTCTAAAATAGATTATTAAAATTATCACTCCAAATACCGAAAGAACCGTATTTTTAAGGCGTTTCAACTATCGTTAAAAGTGTTGTTTGCATGGGATGAAGGTGTTGTTTGGTTGGAATCCAGGTGTTGTAACTACCGTTAAAAGTGTTTTTAACTGCCGTTACAACACCTCTTTTCTGTGTATTCACTACTTGCTGGAAGTCTGAACGACTCTCACTGCCCACAAGCATATTCTTTCGAGCCTATTTGTTGTATATTCAAGTCTAATCTGATTGGCTATAAAAAAATCCTTCACCACAAGATGCAGTATATCAACGATATACGGCTCCGATGAAGGATTTTGTAAATTTGTTCAGCGCAAATACGCTGCACCAAAGATACCACTATTATCTGTTATTTACTTCCATTCCTTTCATACCTTATATAGAATACCATCATCAGTATTGCCGAGCCGAGTGCCATCGGGGCACCGACAAGGGCAGCGTATCTGTCGGCATAACCGGCTGCAATCGGCAGTCCGCCGATGGAAAATGCCGAAGACAAATAATCAATACCCTTTTATCAAAAAAGCCATATACAGTGGAAGTGTGAGCAGACAGTCTTTCCTACCAACATTATAGTCACCCAATTTTATTGCATGGTAAACATGGTATTTCTCAGGATGTGAAAGGATAGTCTTTGTACTTTTTGTATTACCGTCTTTTGCCTTTACTTCTACAAGCACACACTGTCCTTTATATCTTATCACAAAATCCACCTCCAACCCAGAATCCTTTCTGAAGTAATATAGCTTACGTTTCATCTTCGTAAATATGTCGGCTACGAGATTTTCGAATATTGCTCCCTTATAAGCATACAGCCTACCCTGCAAAACATCAGCCTGGGTACCATCTTCAAGCATAGAAATGAAAAGTCCAGTATCAACCATATAGACTTTAAAAGAGTCGTCAAGAGCATTCCCATCCAAAGGCAGCTCCGTTATACTCAAATTTCTGCATCGACAGATAATACCGGCATCCTCTATCCATTTTAAGCTTCCTGCATATTGAGAGCCTTTACTTCCTTTTCTAACGACCGAATACTGGAATTTCTTGTTTTCCTTGCTTAGTTGACGAGGTATTGACTCAAAACACTCTCGTATACGAGGCTTGTCTGTTTCATTGGCATATTTCACCATATCTTCCTCGTATTCCTCAACAATCCCACGCTGTTCCTGCAAGACTCTCCCCATGTCGTGAGTTTTAATAAAGTTGTCAACAACAGACGGCATACCTCCTACTACAACATATTGAAGTATCAACTGCCGAAAACGTTGATGCAACGCTTCTGGAACAGGGGTACAGGTTTCAAGGCAGTTCTGAACTTTAGCTATTATCTGTTCTGTAATTCCATTAGCCCACAAAAACTCTTCGAAGTCTAAGGGATACATTTCAACTATCGTTTCATAGCCAACAGGAATTGAATTCTTGGCGATATCGTTTGTACCAAAGCCTTTGTGTGATCCATAGCCTCTTACGCCCAACAATGAACCTGTGGCTATAACATCATAACGACCGTCTATGCTGAAAAACTTTAGAGCAGTTCGAGCAGAAGGACTCTCTTGTATTTCATCCAGAATAAGACAAGTCTTATTGGGAACAAAACGACAAGTCGGTATTAGTGCCGTAATGTTCATTATTATTTCATCAATAACCTTTGACCCTTCAAAAGCAAAGGCATAATCCTGATTTTGCATGAAATTTATATAAACAACATGCTCATAATTCTCTTTGGCAAATTTCCTCACGATAAAAGTCTTTCCACATTGCCGACATCCTTTTATGACTATAGGCTTATGGTTTCCACTTTCTTTCCATGCCGCAAGTTCTGCTTCTATTTTCCTCTTTAGCATATCTATCTGTCAATCAAAACATTAGCAACGACAGTTCCTTTTTTTCAAAGGACTTTTACGCTTATCACTCCTTTTTTCAAAGGGACTTTTTCGAGTTTGCACCACTTTTCCAAGGGACTTTTGTATGCAAAGATAACATAAACGACAATAAAAACAAAATTTTTAGCAAAATAAGACACACTCTTATTTACTTCCATTCCTTTCATACTTTATATAGAATACCATCATCAGTATTGCCGAGCCGAGTGCCATCGGGGCACCGACAAGGGCAGCGTATCTGTCGGCATAACCGGCTGCAATCGGCAGTCCGCCGAGGAAGGCTCCCAGAGCATTGCCCATATTGAATGCCATCTGGATGCAGGCTCCGCCAAGCATCTCGCCGCCGGGGGCATGGCGAATGATGAGATACTGCTGCGGACCGCCCATGGCAAACATTCCGAAGACGGCAAGTACCGTGAAAGCTACTGCCACTACGGCATACTGCGCAAGGAAGAAAATGCCGAACAAGGAGACGGAGGCTACCAGCAACACCGCCGAACATATTGAACCCGGGGTGTATCTGTCGCTGAGTTTGCCGCCAAGGAGATTGCCCACCACCATACCGAAACCGGCTATTACCATTATCATCGACATGTATTCTGAAAGGATGCCGCTGTCGACGGTGAGCACGGGGGTAACATAACTGTAATAGCAGAACACGCTACCGTTGCCGAGCATCGTGCCGAGGAGGATAAACCAAGGGGCTCCGCTCTTCAGGAAACGGAACTGCCCTTTCATGCCGTTGCTCGCCGTGGGGTCGAGCTGGGGCACCCACTTCCAGATGTAATAGAACACAAGGAGCGAATAGAACATGACAAGCACGAAGGGGGCTCGCCACGAGATATGCGAGCAGAGTGCCGTGCCGAGCGGCACGCCGAAGAGGTTTGCCACCGTCATTCCTGCCACCATTATCGATACGGCTCCGGCTTTATGCCCTTCGTCGGCAAGACGCACCGCCATGATGGATGCAACGCCGAAATAGGCTCCGTGGGGCAGACCGGAGACGAAGCGCGCTACGAGGAATACGCCGTAGCTCGGTGCCAAGGTGGAAAGCAGGGAGCCGAAGAATATCAGGGCGACGAGAAACAGCAGTATGTTTTTCGGACGGAAACGGCTCGCCACTGCCAACAGCGTTGCTCCGAATGCCACGCCAAGGGCGTATGCCGACACGAGGTGTCCGGCTTGAGGGATGGTAACGTGGAGGTCGCGGGCTACATCCGACAGAATTCCCATCATCAGAAACTCTGTCATTCCCAATGCCAAAGTGCCGAAGGCAAGGGCTATCAAACTCTTTTTCATATTTTTTCTGTCTTTACAATCTTTTTACCGCCTGCAAAATTACAACAAAGTGGGAAAACTGGAAAGAAATGACACTAAAAACCACTAACTTTGCACTTGACAAGTGGATTACACTAATTTTTCATCAAAGGGGAATTTATTATATGAACACAAAAAGATACACCGACGATGCCGTGGAACTGCTGAAACATCTTATCGCCACTCCGTCGACAAGCCGCGAGGAGTCTGCCACCGCCGATATCATGCAGCGGACAATGGAGGGCTATGGACTATGCTGCCACAGACAGTGGAACAACATCTGGAGCATCGCTCCCGGCTACGACGAGGGGAAGGAAACTATTCTATTGAACGCACATATCGACACCGTGAAGCCGGTAAAGACCTGGACGCGCAACCCGTATTGTCCAGATATTGATGGCGACACACTCTACGGACTGGGCAGCAATGACTGCGGCGGCGGACTGGTGTCGCTGTTGCAGACGTTCCGCATATTATATAATAAGGAAAGGGACTACAATCTCGTTTATCTTGCCTCTGCTGAGGAGGAGGTGTCGGGAGCCAACGGCATAAGTTCTGTATTGCCGCTACTGCCGAAAATCGATGTGGCTATCGTGGGCGAACCTACGGGCATGCAGCCTGCCGTGGCAGAGAAGGGACTGATGGTGCTCGACATTACGGCACGCGGAAAATCGGGGCATGCTGCAAGGGGCGAGGGAGTGAATGCCATATACAAGGCTATTGATGACCTGTGCTGGCTGCGCGCCTACAGATTTAATAGGGTGAGCGAGTTCTTGGGACCAACGGTGATGAACGTTACGGTTATCAATGCCGGGACACAGCATAATGTGGTGCCCGATGAATGCCGGATGGTGGTTGACGTAAGGACCAACGAGCTATACTCCAACGAGGAAGTGTTCGACTTTATCCGCCGCCATCTCAGCAGCGAGGTCCGCGCCCGCTCTTTCCGTCTCCACTCTTCCGGCATTTCCATGGAGCATCCGCTGGTAAAGAAATGTATAAGCATGGGCATGACGCCATTCGGCTCCCCTACTCTGTCGGACCAGGCTCTGATGCCGTTCAGCAGCATAAAGCTCGGTCCGGGAGAATCCTCGCGCTCCCACTCTGCCGATGAGTTTATCCGCATCAGCGAGATCAACAACGCCATCGATACATATCTTAAATTGCTGGATTGACTCTACCACTCACCTTCTTGCCCTCACACCATCCCTCACGATATTTTTGATGGAAAAACAAAGTAAATCAATAAAATATCGAGTGTTGTCGGTCTTTCCATACAGACATAAAAAAAGGAACTATTCTATAAACGAATCTCACGATCCGTTGTATAGAATAATGTTCCTATAACAATACTAAAGCTAAAAATTT
>DAIOXG010000226.1:0-5089 GCA_036758085.1 Prevotella sp.
TACAAGAGATATTGCGACTCGAAGGGATGGAACCTCTCCGTTACAAGCGTCAGCGAAGGTGCCGTGGGTGGATACAAGGAGATTGACTTTGCCGTAAGCGGCGATAATGTCTATGGCACTCTGAAATACGAATCCGGCGTTCACCGCGTACAGCGCGTACCGGCTACCGAGACTCAAGGACGTATGCACACCTCGGCTGCCACGGTTGCCGTATTGCCCGAGGCTGACAAGTTTGAGGTTAACATCAACGAGGGCGACATCAAATGGGATACTTTCCGAAGCAGCGGAGCCGGCGGACAGAACGTGAACAAGGTGGAGTCGGGTGTGCGTCTGCGCTATCCATGGAAGAATCCCAACACGGGCGAGGTGGAGGAAATCCTCATCGAGTGTACGGAAACCCGCGACCAGCCAAAGAACAAGGAGCGTGCCCTGTCAAGACTCCGCACGTTTATCTACGACCGCGAGCATCAGAAATACATCGACGACATCGCCAACCGAAGGAAGACGCTTGTCTCTACAGGCGACCGCTCGGCTAAGATCCGTACTTACAACTTCCCTCAGGGTAGAGTTACCGACCACCGTATTGGATATACTACCCACGACCTGCAAGGCTTCCTGGGCGGAAATATCCAGGACATGATCGATGCACTTACCGTGGCGGAGAATGCCGAGAGGATGAAGGAGAACGAACTTTAATATTATCAACTTTCAATAGTGTAGCATTAATTTTAAGAAAATGAACAAAGAACAGCTTATTAAAGAGATTTTCAAGAAAAAGACTTTCCTGTGTGTTGGTCTTGACGCCGACATAAAGAAAATCCCTAAACACTTGCTGGAGGAAGAGGATCCTATCTTCAGCTTCAACAAGGCTATAATCGACGCTACGGCAAATTATTGCGTGGCTTACAAGCCTAACCTCGCCTTCTACGAGAGCATGGGAGTAAGGGGTCTCCTCTCTTTTGAAAGGACTATCAATTATCTTAATGGGGTTTGTCCTAACCATTTCATCATCGCCGATGCTAAGAGGGGTGATATTGGCAACACTTCGGCTATGTATGCCCGCACGTTCTTCGAGGAGTATAACCTCGATGCGCTCACCGTGGCTCCATACATGGGAGAGGACAGCGTAACGCCTTTCTTGCAGTACGACGGGAAATGGGTTATCCTACTTGCACTCACGAGCAACAAGGGTTCGCAGGATTTCCAGCTCACAGAGGGCAAGAACGGCGAGAGACTCTTCGAGAAGGTTTTGCGCACCTCTATGAAATGGGGAAACGAGGAAAATATGATGTATGTGGTTGGTGCCACTCAGGGCAAGATGTTTGAGGACATCCGCCGCATCGTGCCTAACCATTTCCTGCTCGTTCCGGGTGTAGGCGCACAGGGCGGCAGTCTGCAGGAAGTATGCCAGTACGGCATGACAAAAGACTGCGGTCTGCTTGTCAACAGCAGTCGTGGCATCATCTATGCTGCCGACGACGAGAAGTTTGCTGAAGCCGCAGCACAGAAAGCTCAGGAGCTGCAGGCGCAGATGGCTGAGGAACTGGATAAAATCAAGAAACAATAACACCTACCCTGCCCCTCCCAAAGGGAGGGAAGGAAGTTGGCTGATAAAATAAATCCCAAACGCTTTCTTAACGTTTGGGATTTATTATGTCACTCTACCAACTATAGATATTATTCCACAATACCGGCTTTTTTCCATGATCCGGCAAGTTGAGCGCAATCTTCCAAAGCCGTGACATGATCCACTTTATACCCTTTTTCTAACAACTCTGCCATATCCTCTACAGAGAATTCCCCGTCTGTTAATTCTTTCCACAAATAAGCCGAAGATTCGTTCATGCTGATAATATTGCTGAAGTCGATATTCTCCTTTCCCTCGGCAACAATAATCTGCTCGCCACAGACATTGCGAAGATTAAATCCTTTCTTCTTCTTCATAATATATTTATTTGAGTTTTATTATTCTCCTATAAATCGCTAACAGATATCGGCGCACGGGCAGAAGATGCGTCCACAGGAAAGAATATACAATCCATTTCATTCCGTTCGTCTTGTCCAAAACCGTCCGTCCCTTACGGTAGAAGCCTATCGCCTCGCCCTTCACATCTGCTATGCGGCAATGCTCCACGCCCCAATTGCCGTCGCCACGCAACGTTACTTCGTCGCCGCATATCTTCACGATACGGTGGAGCACATACTGGCGCTCGCCGACCTCTGCCAATACCGGCAGCCCGACGGAAAGCTTCTTTGCCTTGACCAGCAGCGCCTTGTCCCTGCCGTCTTCAAGAAACGGACGCATACTGTATCCCCTCAACAGGAGAGTTACGGTATGTCCCTCGTCAAGAAGTTTCACGATCTCCGGAATAAATTCAGAATTGGAAAATTTCCTTTCCGTCACTTTCAGCTCTCTCTCTTCCATCCGTCCTAATCTTTAGCAATAAAGTCCGTACTCTATCTTTAGCAATAAGCCTTTTCTTATCTTTTTGCAATCGCCTCATGACATACAATTGCCGACTCCCTGTCCGGCAGACAATGGAGCGTAAAAATCCCTGTTGTCTTGATTATCTCCGTAACATTGTCGCATACGGCGTTGAACACCCCGCTGTCCCACTTCATCGTGGAACACGACGGCAGGACCGATGCGAAGGCTTCTATCGGTTTCAGCTGCTCCACCCAGTTCCTCTCGTCGCGGCTTATCCTCGTGATAGCCCCGAGGCGCGCCTTTACATTGCGGTAGCACGGAGTCTTGCCGCTCCATGGCGAACCGTAGATATAGGCTTCTCCGCGGATTATCCTTATTATCGGATTATCGTCGTTCATCAGGTCGCAACCCGGAATATACTTCAGCCAGTTGCTCACCTGAGTACTCTTTCCCGTACCGCTCTTGGCAATAAAGGCATACCCGTAGCCATTCTGCCTTACGAGCGAGGCATGCACGAGCATCGTCTGCCGACGGCTGCCGGCAAAGGCAAAGACCAGCATCAGGGCATTGTTCAGTCCGAACTGCCTCATATTGCCGTCGCCATTCAAGGCGCAACGGCATGAAGCGAAACGGGCATCCGTCTGCAACAGGCAGCAATCATTACCGAAAATGTCCTTTATAATATATTGGTATGAGCCATCTTCGAAACGGTCTACACAGGTGTCGCCGTTGCCTGTATCAAACTTCCCGATGCGCTCTCTCCCCTTTCTCTTTGGAGCCAGTCCGTCGTCAACAACAAGGCGGAAGAGCAACTCGCCCTCCTCACCCGCAGAGTCTGAAAGAAACGGGGAGAACGACGGGATGAGCCATTCTCCATTTATTGAAGTGTCGTTGAAGACTATCTCAACGGCGAATTCTGCGATACGATAAAACATTTGAGTGTGAACGTGCAAATATTACTGTGCCATGACTACGCGTTCGAAAGAGAACTCGTCGTCGCCGATATTCTGAACAGAGAGATTCCACTTCTTGGCATATTTCTGCTTCAGTTTTAGATAAGACTTCTCGAGCTTAGCCCTGTTCGCGGCGTTCAGCGTAACACACGTCTCATGCGCCATCCCCTTTTTGTCGAAGAAGCTGCGCAACTGATATGAATACTCCTGCTTGTTGGCAAGCAAGTCGGTCTTGCCGAAAGTTTCAACAGAATCGATTTTCTGTATTGACGTGAAATACGCCGTTGAATCATTAAATGATGTGGCAACGCCAAACACGTACATCGTCTTCACCTTCTTGCCCTTTGCCGAAGCGCTGAGCGCAAAACATACAGCCACGACAAGCGCCATGGCTGCAAAAAACTTATAAAATCTCATTCTATATTTCTATTGATAATTTCCTTACGTTTAAAAATGTCAGAGTCGTCAACTGCCGAGGAACGACTTCAGCATCTTGTTCTGCGTGCTGTGCCTCAGTCGTCTTATCGCCTTCTCCTTAATCTGTCTCACGCGCTCACGTGTCAAGCCGTACTCCTGACCGATTTCCTCGAGCGTCTTCTCCGGCTGGTCGATGCCGAAGAATGCCTCTATAACCTTTCTCTCGCGCTCGTTCAGCGTCTGTAGCGCGCGCTTTATCTCCTCTCTGAGCGACTCGAGCACGAGCGTATTGTCCGGCTCCGGAGAATCGCCGTTCGGCATAACGTCAATCAGACTGCCCTCCTCGCCTTCCGTAAACGGGGCATCCATAGAGACGTGTCTGCCGTTTATCTTCATCGCGTCGGCAATCTTGTCCTCCGGCATGTCTACCCTCTCGGCAATCTCGTCAACACTCGCCCTCCGTTCGTTCTCCTGCTCAAACTTGTTGAGAGCCTTGTTTATCTTGTTCACGGATCCCACCTGGTTCAGCGGCAACCTCACGATACGGCTCTGCTCGGCAATTGCCTGCAGAATGCTCTGCCTTATCCACCATACGGCATAAGAGATGAACTTGAAACCTCGCGTTTCGTCGAATTTCTCGGCAGCCTTGATGAGTCCCACGTTTCCTTCGTTTATCAGGTCCGGAAGACTCAAGCCCTGGTTCTGATACTGTTTCGCCACGGAAACGACAAATCTCAGATTTGCCTTTGTCAGACGTTCCAGCGCCTTGCGGTCGCCTTTTCTTATCCGCTGTGCGAGCTCCACCTCCTCGTCTACGCTCAGGAGCTCCTCGTGGCCAATCTCCTGCAGATACTTGTCGAGCGACTGGCTTTCGCGGTTTGTTATCGATTTTGTGATTTTCAGTTGTCTCATAGAATATAAAGTTTAAGCGATTTCGTTTTGGTCTCGTATATCTGCCGTTTTTTATGGCGATTCGCGCCATTTCCGACAAGAACATATTATACCAGTTGCAAATCTACATAAAATTATCGATACTTACAACAAAAAACATATTTAAATGACAAAAAGTCATGTATTTTGGTGTTTTTACAAAATTATTAACCTGTATTATTCATAGGATGAAATAATGTATATTATCAGAAGGATATGTTTTTAGACAAAAACATTAAAAACATTTTTGGATTAGAGGAAGGGGAGACGGGAGAGGGGAAGAATGTAAATCAGAAAACTTTAGTTAGGTTTACAAGTGCCCCACTTCCACCTCAAAAGCGTGGCACTTTTCCCCTTTAAC
>DAIOXG010000227.1:0-5087 GCA_036758085.1 Prevotella sp.
GGCCGTCTGCTCTTTCATATCGATATATGGCTCATCGTCATCATCGTATTTCTTCAACAAGCTCAATGTCGGGTATTTATAATTCACCCATGGCTCTTTAGGATTTATCGGAGTGTCAAGTGGGCTGTCCGATGCAACAGTCTCGCCACTGGCTGCATCTTCCTTGCCGGCTTTTGTTATAACCAGTCCAGGATCCGCCTGCCGATGCTGCTCTGCCATCATTTGTGATGATACCGAAGACGGACCTGCTGCATCTTCTGTCGGCTCTACATTCGGGGTCATCTCGATTACGGGCGAAGAACCTTCCGGGAATTCTACAATCTGGCGAGACGGGGTGTCGTACACTTCAGCGTCGCCACTATTTTTTTCCGTATCATCACCTGCTGGTGTTTCTTCAGTATTCACTGCCGTTGCCTCTGCTGAGTCCGCATTACGGTTGGTAACATAGAACCCTACCTTATTAGTTATAATACCGACTGGATTCAGCATCTTTCGCACGACATTAACCGTCTCTGTAGTAAGATATGTAAGGAATAGAATTGCCACTACTGCAAGTATGGCAATAAGACCCGGAGTGCCAGTAACATTCTCAAGCCATTGCGAACAGAACTCTCCATGTCTGCCACCGGGGTTATAAACTTCATCACCAATGAATGGGGTGAGGAATTTGGCGAAAGCCACAGAACACCATAACATTACAACGCTAAAGCACAGAAAACATTTCAGAAGGTTTGACTTATATGCCTTAATCAAATTCAACCCAACAATACACAGAAAGAATGGTATGACAAAAGCTGAAAAGCCAAAACACTGGGCAATAAAGAAATCAGAGATAAGTGCCCCCAAAGGTCCACACATATTCATAAACACACGGTTCGTGTTTAGCAAATCTCCACTACGCAATTCCATTACAAGGCTCTGGTCTTCGGCTGCCGTACTAAAATAGGAAATGAATGCTACTGTCATCCATACCGAAAATATGAACAACAATAGACCAAAAATAAAATTGAAAATGTCATTCTGCAGAATGTTCAGTCCTATAGTCTCGCTAAAACTTGCCTTCTTCGTATTTTTTTTCTTTGCCATTATATTGTTTCTGTTTGTTTTATAAGTAATTTCCACATGAGCAGACAAGCGTATATGCGTGTCTTTCATGCAAAGTTAATACAAAAGTAAACGAAAAAAGCAAGAAATACCAACAAACTCGCTTTTTTTTTCTAATTTTGCACTCTCTATTTATAAACTGATGAAAAAAATTATATATAACAAAATCAATAAGCGCTCTATCACAGATATGCCAAGAGCGCTCTTCGACGGAAAAATAATAGTGGTGACAACGGAAAGCGAAGCCGAAAAGGCTGTAGATTTTCTACTCGACCAAAAGATCTTGGGTATCGACACGGAAACGAGACCTGCTTTCAAAAAAGGAAGCCAACACAAGGTGGCACTGCTTCAAGTTGCTACACACGAGGTGTGTGTACTCTTTAGGCTTAACCTGACGGGAATGACAAAAGCTATAATAAAATTGCTCGAAGACACCAGTATACCCAAAATAGGACTATCGCTCCACGATGATATAATGTCAATGCACAAAAGGGCGGAATTCACACCTGGCGCATTTATAGATTTACAGAAGCATGTAGGAGAGATTGGAGTTGAGGATTTAAGTCTGCAAAAGCTCTACGCCAACTTCTTCGGACAGAAAATCAGTAAGGCGCAGAGGCTTACAAACTGGGAAGCTGACATTCTCTCCGACAAGCAGAAAGCATACGCAGCAACTGACGCATGGGCTTGTATCATGCTGTATGAAGAGCTGATGAGGCTTGAACGTACTGGCGAATACCAGCTCGTAAAAGTTGAAGAGGAAAGTAATGACAATAAAGAAATAATATAAAAAACAGATTCTGAGTATGTATAAGAATATATATTTAAAGAAAGGTAAGGATGAAAGTCTCAAAAGATTTCATCCATGGATTTTCTCTGGCGCTATCTCTAAAGCCGACGATGGAATAAACGACGGGGATACTGTAAGGGTTATCTCTGCTGAGGGGAATTTTATCGCTGTAGGACACTACCAGATTGGAAGTATCGCCGTTAGAGTTCTGTCGTTTGACGATATAAACATAGATAAAGCTTTTTGGATGGAAAGACTAACCGAAGCTCTTAAAATGAGAATTTCCATCGGCATTGCCGACAATAAAGACAACAACACCTACAGACTTGTTCACGGAGAAGGTGACGGTCTGCCGGGACTTGTCATAGATTGTTATGGAAAAACAGCCGTAATGCAGGCACACAGTGTCGGCATGCATATATGGCGAAAGGATATCGCAGATGCTCTTATAGAAGTGATGGACGGAAGAATTGAAAACATTTTCTACAAGAGTGAAACGACATTGCCTTACAAAGCCGATTTGGGACAGGAAAACGGATTTATTATAGGTGGCAGCACAAACAATACGGCTGTAGAGAATGGACTGAAATTCCATGTTGACTGGCTGAAGGGACAAAAAACGGGATTCTTTGTCGACCAAAGAGAAAACCGTAGTCTTTTGGAAAAGTATGCCCACGGGAAAAACGTGCTCAATATGTTCTGCTACACAGGCGGATTCTCATTTTATGCAATGAGAGGCGGTGCGAATCTGGTACACTCCGTTGACAGTAGTGCCAAGGCTATAGAACTGACAAATGCAAATGTAGAACTGAATTTCCCCGGAGACAAACGGCACCAGGCATTCTGCGATGACGCATTCAAATTCCTGGACAATGCCAAAGACTTCTACGACCTGATAATTCTCGATCCGCCAGCTTTTGCAAAACATAGAGCTGCTCTTCACAATGCTTTAAAAGGATACACAAGACTTAACGTAAAGGCATTTGAGCGCATCAAACACGGCGGAATACTATTTACATTCAGTTGCTCTCAAGTTGTTACAAAAGACAACTTCCGCAACGCAGTGTTTACTGCTGCTGCGCTCTCTAAGCGAAAAGTACGCATTCTGCACCAACTGCACCAGCCTGCCGACCATCCCATAAATATCTATCATCCAGAAGGAGAATATCTTAAAGGACTTGTATTATACGTGGAATAAAAATGGGCACTGACAGATTCCTAAATAAAATAGAAACGTTTATCAGCAACGAAAAGCTGATGGACAAAAAGAAAATATATCTATCTGCGCTGTCGGGAGGTGCCGACAGCGTAGCTTTACTGCTCTCACTTAAGAGACTCGGATTTCATGTAGAAGCTGTTCATTGTAATTTCCGGCTCAGAGGCGAGGAATCTGATCGCGATGAGCAATTCTGTGTCAGACTATGCGATAAGAATGGGATAAAATTACATATCGTACATTTCGACACTTTTGAATATGCCAAACTCCACAAGGTAAGCATCGAAATGGCAGCACGCGACTTACGGTACAACTACTTCGAACAACTACGCCGCGACATTGACGCTGACGGAATATGCGTTGGACATCATAGAGAGGACTCTGTGGAAACTCTTCTCCTGAATTTAATTCGGGGTACGGGAATCAACGGACTTACTGGCATTGCACCTAAAAACGGATATGTTCTGCGGCCGATGCTTTCTGTATCAAGAAACGAAATTGAGACTTTCTTAGGCATGCTAAAACAAGATTTCGTTACAGACAGCACGAATCTAATTGATGATGCGACAAGGAATAAGATACGACTAAACTTGATGCCTATAATAAGGAGTATAAATCCCTCAGCCGACAAGAATATTGCGGCAACAGCATCAAGAATACACGAAGCTGAAAAAGTATTTAACGAAGCCATGGAATTGTCTAAGAAAGAAATTGTTACCAAGCACAGCGAGAATACAACAATTCTTAGTAAGCAGAAGCTTCTGGATACTATATCACCAGAATATACACTGTTCTATATATTAAAGGACTATCATTTTACGCCCTCTACAATTGAAGAAATATACAGCAGACTCGAACTTGCACAATGTGGAAAAATCTATTGCTCTAAAAGTCACCGACTGCTCATCGACCGAGATTCTATATTTATAGAACCGAAAGCGGACCACCCTGAAGGTAAGAGGGGCTTTAAATTACCCGAAACAGGGATTTACAAATTAGGCAACAAGAAAGTCGTACGCTTGGAAATTAAAGAATACAATGACAAAAATGACATTTCCATGCTACCAAATATCGCAACGCTCAATGCTGACAAAGTTGTTTTCCCGCTTACCCTCAGGACACCAATGCAAGGCGACTGGTTCACACCTTTTGGCATGAAAGGCAAGAAACGAGTGAGCGATTTCCTGACAGACAACAAGCTTACTCTTTTTGAAAAAGAAAGACAACCGATATTGGAAGATGCCAATGGAAACATCTTATGGATTGTGGGTTTGCGAACAGACAATCGCTACCGCATAAAAGATGATACAAAAAAAATATTGCTCGTATCTTATAAAGAAGAACCTGGTCTATAATTGTATAAAGAAGGATCTGACCTATAATATATAGAACAAAAAATTTTAAAAGCGTCTTGAAGGAAAGGCTTAACCTCATTCTTCAAGACGCCATAAGAAATTTATTTATTTCGCGAATTAGAATGGTAAATCGTCTGAAGCACCATCACCTTCATTTGCAGCAGTTGCAGTAGTCGTATCAACCGGATTTGCAGGAGGGAAAGCTTCACCTGCCGGCATAGGCGCAACCCCTGGAGCTGCAGCAGCTGCAGCAGGATCTACCTGACGTACATCAAAAGCACGAATATTGTTAAACCAACGACCGTTATATTCATGAGCGTCAATGTCAAAAGAGACATTAACCTCTTGCCCCAACTGTATCTTAAAACGTTCGATACGATCTGCACCGAAAACGCTAAAAACCATCTTGCGAGGGTAAGTGCCAGGGACCTCTATAACATAATCTTGAGACTTCCATTCTCCACGTGCTGAAACACCGCTTCTTTCTGGCAAGACAGCAATAACTTTTCCTTGTAATTCCATTTTATTTTATCCGTATTTTATACAAAAAATTTTTATTTTTTGCGAAAGTAACAAAATTATTTCAATTTAAAAAACAAAATCCATTATTTTTTGTTCAATC
>DAIOXG010000228.1:0-5070 GCA_036758085.1 Prevotella sp.
GATATTTTCCTTGTTTATCAGATTTACCACGACTTTCACCATAACGTCTTTCTCTTCCGTACGGCTCTCGGCAATCATCAGCGTGAGTGCAACAAGAGTGTTGTCTGCAATACGTTTATGTCCGTCTTCGGCATAAAGTACATGATTGTTATTGAGGAACCAAAGGAAAAGCATGGCAGCAATACGTTTGTTGCCGTCACTGAAAGAATGGTTCTTCACAACAAGATAGAGCAGCATGGCAGCTTTCTCTTCTACCGACGGATAGAGATCAACACCTCCAAAAGACTGATATATCTGTCCGATGCTGCTTTTGAAAGAGCCGTCTTTCTCGTTGGCAAACCACTTGCTGCCACCGAACTTTTCCTTCAAGGCATTGATAGTCTCCATTGCATTCTCGTATGTAGCATGAAATGGTTCTTCCTTTGTTATCTTTGAGATGGCAAGTGTCTGATAGTCATAGTGGTCGAGGGTATCGAGGGCATAGACGTAATCGCTTATTACGTTAAACAAGCCATTATATTCATTCTCTGTAACTTTCTCCTGCAGCCCGATGGTACGCGCCATTAGCTTTACAACATCTTTCAGTTCATTGTACCTGTCGAGTTTTATCTGCCGGTTGATTGCATAACCTTTTATAAGGTATTGCTTTAAAACGGAAGTAGCCCATTTGCGAAATTGCACACCTTGTTTACTCTTCACGCGATAGCCTACAGAGATAATAACATCCAGACTATAAAACGGTACAGGTTTATCAGAATTAGGAACGTGCAAAAAATGCACGTTGCTTTTTTTCTCCAATTCACCCTCCTTAAAAACATTTAAGATATGTCGTCTAATATTTGAATCTTCTCTTTCAAATAAAACAGCCATTTGTTTGGCACTTAACCATACGGTCTCATTCTCTAGATTAACATTCAGTTGAATATTTCCATCGTTCGAACGATATATTTCTATTGCTTTCATAATTTATCAAATTTATTGTTTATTACAGGATATAACTTTACACACCTCTCTCCGCCCAGTCGGAGCGGTCGAGATTGCGGTAGCTGATGGCTTCGGCAAGATGGTTGGAGAGAACGTTTTCGCTTCCTTCGAGGTCGGCGATGGTACGTGCCACTTTCAGAATGCGGTTGTAGGCACGCGCAGAGAGGTTGAGCCTCTCCATGGCGACACGGAGCAGGTTAATGCCAGCCTCGTCGGGTTCGGCAAACTGGTGTATCATGCGTTCCGTCATTTGAGCGTTGCAATAGATGCCGTGAATGTCCTTGAAACGTTCTTCCTGGATATGGCGCGCCTTGATAACACGCCCGCGAATTGCCGAGCTCGGCTCTCCAGGCTGGGCACAGGAGATATCCTTGAACGGTACAGGAGTTATCTCGCACTGGATATCGATACGGTCGAGCAGCGGACCGCTGATTTTGTTCATATACCGCTGTATCTGTCCCGGCGTACATACGCAGTGGTGTGTGGGGTCGTTGAAATATCCGCACGGACAGGGGTTCATGCTCGCCACAAACATAAAGGAACAGGGGTATTCTATGGTGTATTTGGCTCTTGATATAGTAATCTTGCGGTCTTCGAGCGGCTGGCGGAGCACTTCGAGAGTAGCCTTGTTGAATTCCGGCAGTTCGTCGGCAAACAACACTCCGTTGTGTGCCAGCGATATTTCTCCCGGCTGAGGGTTTAGTCCGCCGCCAACGAGTGCCACCTGTGATATTGTATGATGCGGCGAGCGGAACGGGCGCTGCGAGATTAGCGACATCCCTTTACCGAGTTTTCCGGCAACAGAATGAATCTGCGTTGTCTCCAGACTCTCGCCGAGGGATAGAGGCGGAAGGATAGACGGCAGCCGCTTTGCCATCATCGACTTTCCGCTTCCCGGCGGACCGATCATTATCATATTATGACCACCGGCTGCAGCCACCTCCATTGCCCGCTTTACGTTCTCCTGTCCTCTGACATCGGCAAAGTCGAGTTCAAAATTTCCCTGCTGCTCATAGAATTCGCGGCGTGTGTCGATGCGCATCGGTTCAAACTCGGCAGTTCCGTTAAAGAAAGCCACTACGTCGGCAAGGTTCTCCATGCCGTAGACATCAAGATTATTGACTACGGCAGCCTCGCGTATATTCTGCTTCGGCACGATAAGTCCCTTGAATTTCTCCTTTCTCGCCCTGATGGCGATGGGCAATGCTCCGCGCACGGGCTGCAGCCGTCCGTCGAGCCCCAGTTCGCCAACGAGCATATATTCAGCCAGATGCTCAGCATCCACCTTGTCCATTGCCGAGAGGATTCCTATAGCCAAAGGAAGGTCGTAGCCGCTACCCTCCTTACGGAGGTCGGCAGGTGCCATATTCACGGTAACGTCGGCAACTGGAAACTTGTATCCGTTGTTCAGCAACGCTGCCACGATACGGTCGTGGCTCTCCTTTACAGCCGTATCGGCAAGTCCGGAGAGATGAAACATCACTCCCCGGGCAAGGCTGATCTCCACTGTCACGGTCGTAACCTCAAGTCCGTTTACCGCAGCACTGTATGTCTTTACAATCATAAAATCCTGTGTGTGTAGTTATAGATAGATTTAAGAGTTTTATATTGAGGTATAGCTCAGGTCTGGCTCCCGAAGCAGTCTATTCGAGATAGTGCTCCAGGTCGTCTATGCCGACATTGCGCGCTACTACCCTACCGTCGCTGCCCACAATAATATTTGCAGGGACGGAGTGCAGTCCGAGTTGCATGAGCAGAGTGCCGTCGAAGAGTTTCTCGTCGCAGACATTAGGGAAAGAGAAGCTCTCCCTCTTCACCGTCTCCCGACATTCCTTGCTGCTGGCATCAAGACAGATGCCTATAGCCGCCACGCTGCCGCCCTTGCTGTCTACAATAGCTTTTATGCGGCGCATCATGTTCTGACTGTCGTAGCTCCACGACGCCCATGTGCATACCACCGTCTTTTTACCTGTAAGCATTGCAGGGGAAAGCGGTTTGCCGTTTACATCTGTAGCTGAAAACGATGGCAGTCTGTCGCCCACATTAGCCGCGAGCAGCATCTTCACGCTGTTTTCCATACGAACGAGATTTCCGTTCTTTGGCTGTGCCTTTTTCACTACCGGCAGCAATTCTTTTGCTTTCTTCAGGGCGGCGGTATTGCCGCTGACGACGAAATATTTTCCGAGGAGATATACAGCCACAGCCGATTTGGCGTTGTCGCGTACGAAATGCTCCGCCAGCTTCATAACCTCCGGCGGTGCTGCCGAGGCGATGGCTTGACGGAAATCCGTCATCAGTTTATTGTCGTCGGTACCGCTCACTTCCATCTGTTTCAGGTGGGAGGCATCAGCCTTGATGTCGACACCCTCGCCAGACTCGGCAAATATCGGCTGCTCGGAGAAATTAGGGAATACGAGCATCAGCACTCCGTCTCTCTGACACGGAATTTCCATGGCGAAGCGTCCGCCGTTCACCTTTATGGTGTCAACGCCACCAATAACGCCGTCTGGACTGTAGACATAGAATTCGCCCTGGTTGAGGTTCAGGAACCTGCCTTCGATTGAGAAATACCCCTTCCGGGTACCGCAAGACGCCATAGTAAGCACTACGGCGAGCAACAATATCACTTGCTTCATGAGCTGTGTGTATATGTATTAAAGAAAAAGAGGGCTCAACCGACAACAATACCGGTAGCCCTCTTCAAAGTCGTTAACTAAATCTGATATTATTATGAATAGATTATTTGCTTACGTTCAGAAGCTCAAGGTCATTAGCAGCGTATGAAGCCAGGCTTGGATCCTTCTGCAGAGCGCTCTTCAGATAAGAAGATGCAGCGCTGTTGTTGCCCTGACGAGCGTTGAGAATAGCGAAGAGATAGTCGGTCATGCCGTTCTTGTTCTTCACATTGCTCAGTGTGTTCTGTGCAGCAGCATAGTTCTTGTTCAAGATCTGTGCCAAAGCAGCAGTATTGCTGTTTACGCCCTTGAGAGCCTCCTCAGCCTGAGCATACTTGCCGTTGGCAATGTTCAGCGCTCCTACAGCCTTGTTCAGGTCGTTTGCTCCGTTAGCCTTTGCTATAAGGTTCTGAGCCTCGGCAGTGTTGCCGTTGAGCAGCGCGAGAAGTCCCTTGTTGGCGTTAGCCTCAGCGGCATTTCCGTCAACGGCGAGTGCCTTCTGGAGATAGTTCTGAGCCTCGGCATTGTTGCCCTTGGCAAACTCGAGAGCTGCAATATTGTTGAATGCACGGTTGTCGTTAGGATATAGCTCGGCAGTCTTCTTGTAGATAGCCTCCTTTGCGTCAGCATCATTCTCGAGGGCTGCATTGTAGAGAAGCTCGTCAACGCTCAGCTTGCTTGCGTCCTCTTTATACTGATCCTTGATCTGCTCGTCGCTGCGTCCGATTGTCTCATAGTTGATAATCATGCGAGAGCGGCGTAGCTCCGGCAGAATACCGTCGGCAAGCTCACGGAATCCGGCAGACATGTTGCGGATCTGTGTCTCGCGCTCCTGTGGATCCTGATACATTGAAAGAACACGCAGGATAACGTCCTTGTCCTGAAGGTTTGATGCTGCGACGAGCTCCTGGAAGCCGTCCCAGTCCTGAGCGGTGTAGCTTGCAGCAACGTCGGTCTTCACCTTAGTGCTCTTCAGTGTATTCTTTACATATTTCTCTGACACGTCCTGACGCTTGTTGGCAAGTTTGTCGTTGAAGCTGTAGCCACCGTCAGGCGAAGCATAAGCGAGTACTTCCACGTTCTTGATGTTCAGACCTTCCTTGTCGCGGTTGATTTTCTTGAGCATCTCGACGAACTCCTTTACAGAGTTGTTCTTCATCTCGCTCTTGCGCAGGTTTGCCTGATTGATGAGGAACTTGACGCGAGCTTCCTGCTTCTGTGCGTTTATGCGCTGATATGCATCGGGAGCGATGCAAGCGCCGTCGCCGGCAAGTGTTTTCTTATACAGCTCTGAAGTAGAGATAACTCCTGTTGCAACCTTTACAGCAGGAACTTCCACCTTTTTCTTTCCGAGGTATGCGTCGAAGGTGAGATAGAGGTCGCTCTTCTGCATCTCCGGAACATAGTCGAA
>DAIOXG010000229.1:0-5068 GCA_036758085.1 Prevotella sp.
GTTCATTATCCTTTCTTAGTTACCTTGTTCTAGGTGGAATTAACACAACCATTTGATTGCATATTCATTATACAACTATATGGTTGCAATTTCAATAGCTTGGCAAAACTTTGTAGGTTTTACCAAAATCAATGGAGGTTTTTTCAATGGTTTACACAAAAATTAAAGAACTCAGACAGGAAAACAAACTAAGTCAACAGCAAATTTCCGATGTCCTTGAAATCAAATATCAAGTATATCAGCGGTACGAAAATGGTACTCGTGAAATCCCTTTGCACCTGCTAATTAAGCTAGCCGATTTTTACGGCGTAACTCTCGACTACATCGCAGGACGTTCCAACGAATCCGGAGCCGAGGAACTCGGCAACATCGGGTAAAGCGTTCCAGCGGTTGTATAATACATATTTTACGGAGGTTTTAACATGAAAATATATTCTAGCAACTTTAGCGACTTAGCCAAGGGGATATTATCAATATTATTTGGGGTAGCTATGATTATAGCAGCCTTTAATTGGGGGGTGTAGTGCAATGGAATTTCTATGCTTTATCATGGCTGTATTTCTTATTGTCTTTATGACATCGGCAATTTACTACATGAACAAGAGCCACAAGGTAGATGAGGACGGACAGGAAGATCCAAAAACAACCGAGCCATTGCCATACAAAGCCGCCAAGCTGCTGACCCGTAGGGAATACGCCTTTTTCAAGGTGTTGCAGCCGATAGCGAAAAAATACAATCTCATGATATGCCCAAAAATTCGCCTTGCTGACCTTGTAGCAGTCCCTGAGGGGACTAAAGAACGAAAGTGGTTTAACTACATAAAAGCTAAGCATGTTGATTTTACCCTATGTGACATGGATTTAAGAGTCAAACTAATTATTGAACTTGATGATTCAACACATGATCGCCCAGATCGGCAGACAAGAGATGATTTTGTTGACCGGGTTTTCAAGCAAATAAACGTCAAGCTGCTGCATGTTCGGCAATGGGGTGACGATCTGGAAGCGGTGATAGTGGAAGCGCTTAACCTTAACCCCACGGGTGTTTCTCCCAAAACTCTTTGATCTTCTCGGCGCTGATTTGCTTATACTCATCAATAAGTGCTTGCTGGTTAGCGTTCAGCAGGGAATCACGGTGCTTGAGCATTTCCCGGAACTTAAGCTCACCAACGCATTGAATATATGTATCAATGCTGTTGCCTGCCTGCTGGAACAGGTAGCGTTCCAGTTTGGTTAAGTTGTATTCAACCCCTTTCGGAGTGTAGAGGATGATTTTCTCGACCGACTGCAGGAACTTTTCCCACCAGACAGGGGACGGAGCACGGCGGCGGTTGGTGTCCGTCCTGCTCGGTACTATGAAACGCATATAGTTATTGAGGACACCGAAGAACCTTTCCCCCCATGTTTCTTTGAGTTTGAGAAAAGCAAGCGCCCGATCGCGCCGGAGCTGCAGCTCACACCGTACCCAGTGATAAACCAGACCGCCGCGTTCCTGCGCCTTGTCGTAGAATCTTATCCGCAGCTCAGACTTTGGACTGCCGAAATAACAGGAGTGTGCGCGAGTACAGTTTCCGTTCTGATCAGCTTCCACGTCAACCTCCGGGTGCGACTTTGAGAACTTGCTGATGTATCGCCCGAAGTAAGCGAACTTGCAGATCTTAACGATATCGAGCAGTCCGTCCCCCTCTTTGTCTACATCATCATACGCTACATCTAGTCTTGTGACGTGGAACTGCTCCTCGTCCGATGTGACTTCCTCAAACAACTGCGCAAAGCTCTTGCAGCTAGAAGACTCGAACTGCCTGCAGCCTTGTCCGGACATCTCAACGCATACGCCCATATCTTCACCGTAGCCGTCCCACATGATCCAGATCCCGCCGCAGAAATGTGCCTGCTTGTAGCCGTAATGCCCGGAACGCTCCAGCCAGCTGCAGGAAGATCCCAGCCCGAGGAAGTCTTTGACCTGCTCGATCGTCATGTTATTATGCAGCGTAAAGGAAAACCAGTCTACCAAGATGATGTTGTCAGACATTTTTCTACCTCCAAAATTGGAAATTATGATTTTGAACTGCCGAAAGTACCGCGAGCCGGGACGGGAAGCCAACTTCATGCGCCTGGTATTGTACACAGTGCCCCCCTGTTAGCTAGGGGGGCTTGCGCGGAATTTTTCCAGTTTTCGCATTTTGAAAGCCGGAAAAATTCCACTATAAACAAAGTATTTAATTAACTGTTCCGTGCTCTTTTTTGGCTATGTTCATGGCTTTGTTACGCTTGATTGCAGCACGGTAAGCCCTTTGACGTTCATGTTTATGAATCAGCTCATATTCCATTGTTGTTGGAGCTCGTCCCTTACCCATCATCTTCACCTCCTTTGATGAATGGCAGCTGAATGACATCAGCTTCCGAAGGCGCATACTCCAGGGAGCTGCGCGTAAAATACAACACCTGAATCGGCTCGAGCCGAAGGATCATGTTATCATATGCGGAATAGATAATGCTTCTAAGCTCGGGATCCGACATACTACCGATATCCGAAAACGCAACAACTGATCCTTTCGGATATCCACAGAAACTCCATTCATAGCAATTGGGGGTAGATACTGTTATATTCGGTATCATTGATATACCATGAAGCGAGTAATAAGCAGACAACCAGTGATTACGGTATTTATTGAAGATCTGGAGAGCTACCGGGAAATCATAATACAAGCTAAAATCTGTGCCTATAACGTAATGAGCCCGATTAAATAAATCAATGTATCTGTTCGGGTACTCCCAACAGCCGTTAAACTTATAGTCTGAGATATAGAAGTGAATTCCACTTGTCCCGTTGGCTGGGGGTCGCTTCGCTCCGGGTTTCATAGTCCGGCGAGCTGTATCAAAATCAATCCAATGATCGCAGCATACACGTTTTGTAACGGGGAATATCTCCGGAAAGCCATATTCGTTCATGGATTCGAACGCTGCTATATTATGATTAAGAAGTCCACGCATTTCCTTTCCTCCGAGAACTATACTTTAGAAGTGGGTGCAGGGGCACCTTTGCTAATAAAGCGCGAGAATAAACGAGCCGACCTATAAAGGTTCCCACCCGCAATTTCAGCAGACTCATGGATAAGGTGAGGAACTTGCGGCTCTGCGGAGCCTTGCTAATACGGGATAAGGAGGTCTCTCGCACAAATGAGATCTGCCATTAACCCCCCGAAGTGACTGCACGAAATAGCGTTTGAGTATTTACAGGCACACAAAAAAGGGCACACAATCGGGATCGTTGATCCTTTTTGTGTGCCCTTGCTTCCCACGAAAACTGTTAATCAGGGTGTCACTGGTTCAAGTCCAGTCGGGGGAGCCAGACTCGATACTACAAGAACCGCTTTCAGATTCGTCTGGGAGCGGTTCTTGCGTTTCATTTGAAAGCTGCTCGAACTCCCGTATCTCTTCGAATGTGACTGTTTCTTGCGTGTTGTTCAGCGTGAGGACAATAACTGCATGGTCGTCCCATAGGAATACCTCTTTCACAAATGTGTGGATAACTTGGCGCTGAAGAGAATTTTCACAGCCGTCCACATTTGAGAGCCTATCAAACCATCCTATGATCTCACGTTTTGTCGGTATGTGTGCCTGCGCAAGTTCTGCTGAACGCAGCTGCTCCTCTAATTCGGATTTGCGAAGTTCTAACTCGTCAAGTTTTTTCATTAGCGAATCCGACTTCTTTTCTATGAGCAGGTCGAGGACATTGTTAAGCTTGGTTTCTGTAATTTGAATCTGGCGTTTGTATTCTTCTGTTTTGTTGGTTTCAATGCCGGATTTGTAGGCGGCAATGATTTTTTCAGCCAGGCGCTTCTTGTGTTCTTCCATGTTGAGCAGCGCAAGAACCTGTTCAGTTATGTACCATTCAAGGAAATCTTTCCTTTTCGGCTTTTTGTTGCACCCTTTTCCGCGGCACTTGCAGCGATAATAGTGGTACTGCGTTCCATTTTGCGAGGTACCACCCACTGCAATCATACTCTCCCCGCAGATACCGCATTTAAGCCGCCCTGCGAGATAATATTCAACTTTTGCCTTGGCTCTTGCCGGGGCTTTTTTTGTGTGCTTGAGGAGTTCCTGGACTTTGTCGTAAATGTCATGGCTTATAAGTGCGGGACAGCCGTTTTCAATGGAAATATCCGTTCCGTAGGTAAATGTACCTATATATTTCGGGTTAGTCAGCATATTGTCAAGCGAATTTACCTTGAACTCTCTGCCTGTTCTGGTGCGGAAACCGCGGCGGTTGAGCTCATCCGCAATGGTCTGCTTTCCATTACCATCTGCGTACATGGAGAAGGCAATACGCGGTATATCTGCTGTGGCTTCATCAATTTCAAGGTGCTTATCTGCTCCCCATTTGTAGCCAAGCGGAGGTTTTGAGCCTGTGGACATACATTTCAGTGCAGATTCTCTCATTCCGCGCTTTGTTTTCTGACCAAGCTCCGCAGAGTAGAACTCCGCCATAGCCTCAAGCATTGCTTCCGTTATTATGCTTTCCGGATTATCCGAAAGGCATTCGGTCGCGGATATAACCTGTACGCCGTTCTGTTTCTGCTTGTGTTTATAGAATGCGCTATCGTAGCGATTACGGCTGAATCGGTCGAGTTTGTAAACAAGCACAAAATCGAAAAGTCCCTTTGTACTGTCAGAAATCATCTGAAGGAACTGCGGTCGATTTGCAGTTTTCGCCGATTTTGCGCGGTCAATATAGCTGCTGACTATTGTATACCCATTCCTTACTGCAAAGTCATTTATAACGTGAATCTGACCTTCAATGGATTGTTCAGACTGTTTGTCGCATGAGTAGCGAGCATATATTACAGCTCTTTTTCCCATAATGCCTCCTTATTATTTTGCAAACCTTCCACCCGCAACAAGGTCGTCTGCGTACTCAGTAATTCGTTTCTGACCTTCGATATTGAGATTGCGGTATTTAGATAGTATTTCTGCTTCAGCTGGTGTGAGTGATTCAAGGTGATTGTAAACATTAGTGTGCTTTTCCCAATCGATAAGCTGCCTGCCGTCAATTCCTATGGCGTTG
>DAIOXG010000230.1:0-5039 GCA_036758085.1 Prevotella sp.
TCACCTCCTACGCCGTTCTCTTCCACACATACACGGCTAAATACGGTGGCATATTGGCTTGTGATACATCGCTTACACCTGCACTGTCTACACTAGCTATCCATTTGTAATTGTCCGTGTTGCCATCAAGTGAGGCGCCATAATATTTTCCACTACCAGAGATTTTCCCTCCTTGTTCCGCCGAACCTTCCCCTCGTTTAGCACACCACCATTGATAAGCGTTAGAACCAAGTGTATGCGTATGAGCCGGCAGTGTAGCCTTTGCCGAACCACCAGTAGAACCAGCACCGTATAAGCTACCAGAAGCAAGAAGGAATTTGTCTTGAACTCGTTCCCACGACCCACCAAACAAGGTTGATGGGTCTGTGGAATTCACGGACATGTAGATTGAGCCTACGGGATAGCATTCTTTCCAAATCCTACCCTTCATAAGCTCAAATACCTTTTTTAGACCAATGTCGTCTAGTTTCATAGGCTATCTCCTAACCGAATACCTGTGTAAAGATACTCTCAATCGTTGCGTTCGAAATTGGCGAATCCGCTGTTCCTACGGCTGGCAAGCTTGCTCTCGTCACCGTGATTACACCGTTCGTTTCTGATACTGCCGACACATATTTCCCCTCTTCGGCGGTATCGCTGTAGTCCAGTTTTCCTATAGCAGTGGCTACATGCTTTTCGGAAGTCTGAGCGTTGATGAAGCCTGTATCTGCATTGGAAAGCTGATTTAAGTTTGTTGGAATCTCCGTTTTCTTTGCGTATGGTGTGAGGTCAATATCGGTTGTTCCGATTTTCTCATACCGTGCCGCTGTGCTACCGTCTGCCGGAAGGAAAATGTACTCGTCATAGATATTCTGAGCTGTAGAACCGCTATGTGCTACAAGGTAGATAATACCCTTCTTTCCTTCGGAAACCGATGGGAGTGAATCTACAATCTTGTACTCAAACGATGTAATTTTACCGACTGCGTTGTTAATCGCCTTATCAACATCGTACTTACCTATAAGATCGCCATGTGCTATTGCTGCATGAATGTAATCATCAACGCGATATGAGATTGGTTCTTTAGTGGCCTTAATTACACCGTTCTCCTGTGATAGTCTCGCAATGTAGTACGGCACTCCCTCACTTGTTTCAGGAATATCGTCATACGTCACATCAAGCGCATTCAGCTTGTTTGTAATTGTCGTATCAACTTCGCTCGTCTTTGCATAGCCCGAATCGTTTGTAAGCTGTGATGTCTTCGTTGGAATAGCCGTAATTTCTGCCTTCTTTGCCAAGAGAGACTTAATCTTTGTGAGAATTTGTGTTACACCAGCATTGTCTAAATATGTTGCCATGTTTACCCCCATTAATCGTTAAATAGATTGTTCAATAGAGATGTTATTTCATCTTCGGGTATTGGAGAAGAACCGTCTCCTTGAACTATAGTTGTATTATTCGTGTAGAAATTCTTAATTTCTTGAACTGTCGTTTCCTTGGTGTCCGTGTTAGCTACTTCGTCTAACGCTCTTTGAACAGACTCCTTTAATGATTGAAGTCTCTTTTCTCCGTCTATGTTCGGGTTGTGGTCATAATCAATTATCACTGCTTAACCACTCTTGAAGAACCCTGTCTGTATTTCCGTGTGAAAGAATCAATTCGACAACGACCGACACCAGTTAGCCGTACATAGAACCTCGAACATCTTCTCGGAACAATCGGCACATGCACCGAAAGTTCATTCTCTGCGGAAATCTCCTTTATTGTCTCCCATTTGCAATCGCTCAACTTCAATGCGTTCATAGCAATCTCTATTTTGAGCGTTGCTGTTTCGGGTAGCTGAACTCTCATCTGTAGCTTGGAATATATCTTCTGATTTTCGATGTATTCATCGAACGGTCCGAACGTGACGCTCCACGGAATAGGTTCATCGTTCTTCACTGGTGCGATGTCGAAATCTTCTGCATCCAATACGAGAACATTTTTCTGTGCGTTATCCACCATCAGTAGCTTGTTTTTGTAGTTTCGGAAGCAGTGCACACCCACCGTGTCCTCGATATGCCAAAGTCCCGTGCCAGTATCGCAAACGAGAATCTTGTAGCCACCGCCTTTCATGTGGATTGACGCATAGTATTTCTTATGGCGCGATCCCGACACAACATTGTCGTACTTCCAGTCGCCGAACTTCTCACTAATGCTGTATGGGTTGCCGCCCTCATAGCACATAATCCCCACTGGCGACTTGTAGAAAATCATGTTATTCACCGTTGCTATAGATTCGCTCGAACCCTCTTCTACTCCGAAGCCCTCGATAATCGAGGTTTGGAAAGATGAAGGCGCTGAACCGTAGACTCTGTGAATGAAGTTCTCTTTGAAGAACAGAAGGTGAGACGAGTACACCGCACAACCAGTCCAATTGCCGTTCGTTCCTTGCTGTGCATAGTAGGAATCCATGCTTGTGTTCTGATAGTAATCCCATGACATAGGGTCTCCCAGCTTGCTGGCATAAATCGTATTGTCCTTGTTGCTCACTCCCCAAAGGCGGTTATTCCACTCCATGAAGAAATCAAGCTCAGGAACGACACGCTCAACCTTTAAATTACCCGCAAAGAATCCCGTGTACTTGCTGTTCATTAAAGAGCTTGCCGCACATGGTGTAATGTATGCAGTAACCGAGGAAAACTCGTCTTTACTGAATTTGATGAAGATTCCTTCATACGTTCCTTTTGTACCTAGTGCAACTGACAAATCGAATGGGTCTCCCGTTTCACCGTCATATGCCGTGTAATTGAACGTAGGAATAGGAATATCCCCAATCTTCAATACGTCAAGCACGGTAATAGGAATCTGTGGCGCTGTGAAGTTTCCTTCATCGTCTGCAAGCACACCTTCATTTCCCTCCGCAACTTTCACCTTCTTGTTGTTCAGTCCGACAAAATCTCCCGACAATCTGACAACATCGCCTATTCGAAGCATACTTTTAATCTCTGAGAACTTGTCGTTAAAGGTTTGCCCCGCAGCATATTTTTGTCCTCTCGCCGAAACCATCAGATACATGTGTTCCTGGTCGTTTGGGTCGATTAATACACGTCCTATCCATGCCGTGTTGTAGTCGTGAATCATGTAGTCTTCTTCCGGGTTCTCGATTCCATCAAGGTAATCTTCGGGTACATTCTGATGAAAATACCCCATTGAACCGAAATCCTTTGTCCCTACGTTGAACCACTGCTTCGATGGGAAGAAACAAATGTAATTGTTCACCGCCACCATCTTTTCCTTGCCCGAAAGCGATATGTCGTACATCGTTCCGTCGTACCAAAAACGCCATATACCATCAGAGTTCGCACCAACGACCGCTAGTTTTGTTCTTGAATCTGTAGGGTCTCTACGCTCCATAAGGTCTTGAACCTTTGTACAATCAAGCGGTATCTCTGTAAACAAACCTCGTGCTTTTCTCTGAGTGAGCGTTGGGTATAAGTCGCATGACATGTTCAGCATATCTGCCATTTCCCCCGACTCTACGGAAGCTTTTCTATTCAGTCCCTTAAACTCTATAACACGCTCTTCAAGCGGTGACGGCTTATTCTGTAATGCTTGTAGTGGCATTGCCTACACCCCCTTTAAAACACGTTTATAAAGCGTTTAGGGCTTCTTTTGTGATATGCCCTAGTTCTGACTGACCAATCCGCAAAATCCCTGAAATCGGCGATGTGCTGTGCTTGGTCGTTCTCGTAATTCTCGTACTCTTCAAGGACATAATCTATCCTTGCTTTAAGGTATGATATATAGAGCTTGTCATATGGCGGTTTAACCAAAAGGTCTTTATCCATGTCCAGCTTCAAGTCGTAGCTTGTAACCGGCACAATTTCCATTTGGTCTTGCACCTCTGCTTCAATCTCGTTGATATATCCCAAGAGCATTTCATCACTGAAAGAATTCGGCTTCTCCGTCTTAATTAAATTCAGAAGGTCTTTTACTTTCATTTCTTATCCTTTACAAAAAGGGGAAACAGAAGTTTCTGCTTCCCCCATCGCGTTTACACTTCACCGTAGTTTTTCGATGTAAGCTCCTTTTGTCTTTCCATTGCTACCATCATCTGTCTGTTGGAGTTTTCCAGTACTTCTGCCACGCATAATGGCACTTCTACCGGCTCTCCACGCTTAATCTGATAGTCCTTCATGTTAACGCCGACATAGACGCTATCGCCCATGCCCTCGATAACAGGAAGCTGAATCACTACAGTTTTTTCTTTCTTTTCTGCTTCAGAAGAGTTTTTTTCTGCTACAGCAGATTTTCTTGTTGTTGCCATATTAACTCCTTCGTTAATGCTTGGCTTTAGTTGGATACGTCCTCTGCTCCAGTGCAGGTGTGCTCAATTCTTACCATTCTGAAATCGTCAAGAATTGCTGCGGTCTTGTTCAACTTCCAACCCATGGTTGCTCTCTGATTCAGAGGGTCCGCAGTTCCGCCAGAGCCAAGCTGTTTAGTAATAGTTTCGATTCCACCGCCGTTAATAGAAGTGATACCGTATGCATCCGCACCGAGTACGAGAGTAGCATATACAGGAACGGACGCTTTACCATCTGCCTTGCTCCAAATTTTAGCTTCGGTAGACTCTACAAAGCGAACTCCGTACATGTGACCGATTTCACCGTTGAAAATCTTGTCGGAAGTGGTGTACTTCTGAGCCTCAATCCATTCAGGGTCGTTCATCAGGTCATATGCGGTATCGGTATGAACGATTGCCACGTAGCTGTCACCAATCTTCGGCGCGTTGTGTCTCTTCAGCCAACGAACCGCCTTCTTAATGTCCGCAATTTTCAGCGTGTCCGTCGACTTAAGTTCCGTTCTCAGTGAAGCCTCGCCAGCGAAAAGCGCTTTGGTTCCAGCGCAGAGAATATCCCTTGTAATGGTATCGGAAGTTCTGCCCGCCTGAGAGCCGAGCAGTTTCAGAGTCTCCGCAGTCACCTGGTCAAATGCAGTGAGGTTCAGCATGTCGGAAGTGGTTACATATCCGCCGTACTGCTTAATTTCTGCCTCCAACTTGGTTACGTTCAGGC
>DAIOXG010000231.1:0-5032 GCA_036758085.1 Prevotella sp.
AACGGTATATCTTCATCAATGCACTTCACCTCCCCCGTAGCGAGTATCTTCTCATAATAGGAATTGTCCTCACCACGGTAAATGATAGAGGCGTTCTTGTCGCGCTTGATTTTCTTCTCTTTTATCAAGCGTTCCTTCTCTTGACGAATCTTTTCAAGCAATACGCTTGCAGGCTCGTCATTAGGGTCTTGCGGTACAAGTTTGCCCTGTATCGCCCATTGTAATATGCTGTTCTTTAATTGCTTTCCGTTCATTGTCTTTAATCAATATCGAATATCCACATTTGTGGGACGCCGTTCCACATTTTACAATTCCTCGACATTCACCTCTATTCCCAAGATACGCTGTATCTCAGCCAATGTCTTGTCTATCTCATGGTCAAGAGCCTTGCGTTTCTTGAAGTAATCGGCAAGCAGTTCGGCAGGAGGCAGAATTTCTTCCTCTTCCTTTGGGAACTTGCACTGATCAAGATTGCAATCCATATCAAGAAGTTGCTGGGCTGTAAAGCAACGAGACTTCTCGTCGTTGTTTTCCGCATCTACTATTTCCTGGCGATTGTTCCACCATTCAACAATAGGCTGACAATGCTCAGCTCTCATTGGCTTGGTCTTTGAGAAGTGCTTGTAGCCATCCGGCATATCAAGACGATAGAACCAGGTGTCCTTGGTGCAGAATCCTTCTTCTGCTCCGTCTGCCTTCTCGTTGTTAAAGAAGAGAATATTGGTGGCAATGCTGGTATATGGAGCAAAGATGCTACCAGGCAAACGAATGATAGTATGAAGATTGAACTCGCGAAGCAGTTTCTCTTTGATGGCAAGCTTTGCATTATCAGCGCCAAAAAGGAAACCGTCTGGCAGGATAACGGCTGCACGACCATTCGCAGCAAGACGATACATGATAAGAACCATGAAGAGGTCTGCCGTTTCGCTTGAACTCAAATCAGACGGGAAGTGCTGTTTGATATCGTTCTTCTCGCTTCCGCCATAAGGAGGATTCATAAGAACAACATCAAATTTATCTTCGTCCGTATAGTTGAGCACGTCGCATGTCAAAGAGTTGTCGTGCATGACTTTAGGAGAATCAATGTCGTGCAAGAGCATATTGGTAACGCACAGCATATAAGGGAACTGTTTCTTCTCTATTCCATAGATAGAATCAGCATATTCCTCTTTGTCTTCTGCTGTCTGCACCTTCTTATCAAGGGCTTTCAACCAACTTGCAAGGAAGCCACCCGTACCACAGGCAAAGTCAGCCATCTTTTCACCGACTTTAGGGTTGATGATTTCTGCCATGAAGTCCGTCAAAGCTCGCGGTGTATAAAACTCGCCTGCTGAACCTGCCGACTGCATTTCCTTCAATATTGATTCGTAGATATCTCCGAAAGCATGGCTCTCTTCATAATCTCCGAGGTCAAGCTGGTCGATGACGTTAATGACTTGACGCAGGAGTACGCCATCCTTCATATACTGGTTGGCATCCTGGAATGTGGTGCGAACTATGGCACTACGCATCGGTGTTGAAGGCGTAACTTCCAACGCTTTGAGAGTTGGGAATATCGTATCATTCACATATTTCAAGAGGTTGTCGCCTGTCAGCGCTTCGCCATCGCCATTGTCTTTAGCCCAGTTGCGCCAACGACACTCTTCAGGAATGAACGAAACGTAATTGTCCTCATTAAACTCCCAATCGTTTTCCTTCTCGTCATATACTTTAAGAAACAACATCCATGCTATCTGCTCTATTCGCTGTGCATCTCCATTGATACCAGCATCGTTGCGCATGATGTTGCGTATGCTCTTTACAAAGTTGTTAAGTGCCATATTTTATGTTATGCTATGCTATTGTTATATATTAAGTTTTCAAGTTCCTTTACTGCAGAGAAATACTGCTTGTTACCGCCAAACAGTTTGGCTATGTTTGCAGGAGATCCCATTTGGCGGAACGGGTCGAGTTTTAATACCATTCTGTTCTCCAACTGTGATATGCCATCATTGGCATACTTGTCAAGCAGTGCTTCAAGCACCTTTCTGGCTTCTGCCCCATATCTGTTGAACACATCACGCTTCTTCACGTTTTCTGCCCGTTCCTTTCTTGTTAAAGGTTTCTTGCCATAAGCAATGTGGCAGATAAAGTCAAAGTCGTCAACATCCTCCATGTTTCTTTCTATCTTCAGAGCCTGAAGGTCTATTCCGCTTTCACGCATCAGGTCGATTATTTCCGCTTTCTTTTCTGCCGCATTCCAATGGTTTATGAAGTCATCCAGATTTACGTAAGTATCGTTGATGTTCTTACGAGTATAGTCGGTTATGCTTTCTGTTCGCAGAAGTTTTCCGTTAGCGTCATACACAGACACCACTTTGTTGATAACCTCCACCCTGCAACCATTTTTATCAACTATAGGTTTGGGATTGGGGCGCGGTTTGGGGTCTGGCTCATGAATTATTGTCGGGTCGTCTTTGTATTCAGGATAAGGCTTTGGCTTCTGTTTGCCATAGCTTTCATCAACCTCTATAGGACCATCCCAATCAGGATCAGCAAAAAGTCGTGTGATGTTACGGAAGTCCATAATGGTGAAATGGGTCTTTCCGTCCTTCTCTCTGATTCTTGTACCACGACCGACAATCTGCTTGAACTCGGTCATCGAGTTGATTCGCTGGTCAAGCACTATGAGCTTCACCATCTTGCAGTCTACTCCTGTAGACAGAAGTTTGCTGGTTGTTGCTATTACTGGGTATTTGGATGCTACAGAGATGAAATAATCAAGCTTTGACTGTCCATACGGATCACTTCCTGTGATACGCACCACGTAGTCAGGATTCTTTCTGCACATATCAGAGTTTTCGTTTACAAGAGCAGTACGCATTCTGTCTGCATGCTCCTCGTCTGCACAGAAAACAATGGTCTTTGCCATGCGGTCAGTATTCTTCAGATAGCATGTTATTTCATGTGCCACTTCTCTTATACGGTCTTCTATTACGATGTTATAATCGTAGTCCGTATTGTTATAGATGCGGTCTTCTATAAGATTGCCATTGATGTCTTTCTGCCCTTTCGTAGGTCTCCACTCGTCGCCAATGTTCGTTGTTATGTTTACTACCTTGAACGGAGCAAGGAAACCGTCTTCGATACCTTCCTTTAAGCTATAGGTGTATATTGGTTCATCAAAATAGGCAATGCTCGACTGGTATTTAGTCTCCTTAGGCGTTGCTGTCATACCGAGCTGGATAGCACCATCAAAGTAATCGAGTATTTCTCGCCAGTTGCTATCATCCTTAGCACTGCCTCTATGACACTCGTCCACAATAACCATATCAAAGAACTCTGGCTTAAAGAGTTCTTTGTATTGCTGCTTGCCGCCTTGACCTATAAGCTGCTGATAAAGCGCAAAGTAAACCTCGTAAGCTGTGTTTCCTGGTCCTTTATCTTTCTGATAACTTACCTTGTGAATGGTCTTGTCCAAAGGTTTGAAGTCCTGCTGGATAGACTGGTCTACAAGCACATTTCTATCTGCCAAGTAAAGAACTTTCTTTACCAAACCAGCTTTGAGAAGTCGATAGACTATCTGGAAAGCTGTGTACGTTTTGCCCGTACCCGTTGCCATTACAAGCAAGAGACGCTTCTTGCCCTGCGCCACAGAGTTGACCGTTCTATTTACGGCATTGCGCTGATAGTAACGTGGCGGAAATATGTCCTGACCCGTACAGAAAGGCTGGTCGATAACCTTCATTTGGTTATCAGACAAGCCGGCACCGCCGTTGCTTTCAGAGATGAAACGTGCATATAAATCCTCCTTCGTAGGAAATTGGTCCATTGAGAAATAACGTTCTTTGCCCGTAAGGAAGTCGTATTCCTGATAACCCATACCGTTAGAACTGAAAGCAAAAGGAACATCCATCATCTGTGCATATTCTTTTGCTTGTTGCAGTCCATGAGCTACTGCATGGCTTGCGTCTTTAGCCTCCACTATGGCAATCGGTGTTGCACGATTGTAGTAGAGCACATAGTCAGCATATTTTGCTTTTCCACGTGACACCAAATTACCCCTAAGGTTAATCTTGCCATCAGTAAGTTTAACCTTAGTTTCCATAGTTATATTATCAACAGACCATCCCTTATCAATAATGGACGGAGTGATATAACGCAGTTTTATATCTTCTTCAGATAATTGTAGTATATCAATCATAAGCAACTTCCGATAAGTATATATTATAGGAATATGTTACAAAGATACTAATTAAAACCGACAAACCACATTCTTCTATTTCAAAAGAATAAAAAAAGCCTTAGATTGTTGTTCTAACCAATCTTTATACTACCATCTCCACAAATACACCGGCGCATTGCTTGCGCCGTCTCGCTGCAGCACGCCGGTGGCGGTAAGACGCCGCAGCCATTTCTTTGCTGCGCTCGCGCGCAAGCCTGCCACGCGCTGCAGGTCGCGGCGGGTGAGGCAGGTGTGGGTGGCGAAATAGTGGCGGAGGAGCGAGAGTAGCTGCTCCTCTGTGTACTGGCGCGAACGTGAGGAGAAGCCGGCACGCTCGAAGCTGACACCGCTGCCTACCTCGCCGAGCAACGAGCGCTCGGGACGGAAGCGGATGTTGCGCAGACGGATATAGTCGGCGCGCATCTTGTCGGAGGGCAGGTCGTCGGGAGCGTCGAGACCTACGGAGAGCGAGAAGTAGCCCACGCCGGGGAGATGGAAGCGCAAGCCACCGGCAAGCGCACGCACCATGTGGTCGCGCAGGGCGCTGAACGCCGCACGCACGTCGGCTTTCGTGAGCGAGCAACTTGCCTGGATGTCGTCCTCGAGTGCACGGTCCGACTGCGGTTCGCGCGCAAAGAGGTGCACATACTTCTGTTCCTTTCCCTCGCCCTTGGCATTCTTGATGCCGTGAATTTCGTACTTGATACTCATAGTTGTGTTTTTCGTTTAGATTATTAATAATATTGTTGTTTGTGTTTCTGCGCACAAAGTTATACCCCAATTCGGGATAAAATAGCGATTAGTTGCATGTGAAGACAGATACGTGAA
>DAIOXG010000232.1:0-5028 GCA_036758085.1 Prevotella sp.
GGCAGTTCAAAGGTGTTGCTGCCTATCGTTACCTGCTTCTCTTGCATCGCTTCCAACAAGGCACTCTGCACTTTTGCCGGAGCACGGTTTATCTCGTCTGCCAAAATGAAATTGGCAAACACGGGTCCTTTCTTTACTTGGAAATTTTCGTTCTTCTGGGAATAAACCATCGTTCCTATCACATCTGCTGGAAGCAAATCCGGAGTAAACTGGATTCTGTTGAAATCTGCATCTACTAATTGTGATAGTGTCTTTATTGCTAATGTCTTCGCCAGTCCCGGTACTCCTTCAAGTAGTATGTGTCCATTGCTTAGCAAACTTATAAGCAAAGAATCTACAAGATGTTTCTGACCGACGATGACACGGTTCATGCCATTCGTGATATTTGTTAAAAAAGCACTCTGCTGCTCAATGAGGATATTGAGCTCGCGTATGTCTACAGCCTCTGCCATGATTTTTTATTTTAGTTTTATGTACATTTTCTTTTTATACGGCAAAAGTAATAATTTTATATGCGTAATAAAAAGAAGATGTACATAAAATATATTAAAATAGCTCTGCGAACGGCTAATTTTAAGAAACTTTTTTATTCGTTGCCTTCTTCTTCAACTTCAGTTTCGGAATATTTACCTTTTCGCCTTCTCTTAGCTCCAACTTGTTGTTATATACCTGAACATAACATTCCATTCCTTCGCCTAAATATAATCTTGACAAACTTTCTATTGTCTGCCCTGGCTTTACTGTTATGGTTTTGTCTAATCCGTCTATCGTATACGCTCCTGTTTTTACCATACGGCGCGCATTCTCAAGACCGCCTTTTTCTTCTGTCTCTTGACCGCTCTGGCTTTGACGCTCTTGCTCTAAGGCTGTTGCTTCGGCTACTTTCTTCAAACTGTCTTTTACCGCCGTCGAGTCTATTCTGCTTTTCTCTTTTACTGCAACTGGAGCGACCTTGGCTTTTTCAACTTTTGCCACCTGACGTACCGGCTCTGCTTCTCTTTCGCTTGCCCTATTGTTGCGCTCGCCGAAATAAACACCTCCAAAGAAGATTACTACGAGTAATGCCACTGCTGCTACTGAATACAGTACTTTTTTTGCCAACGACATCTTCAGATGAACTGATGCCGGTTCTACCGGCTCTCCTGACACTACCGGTTCTTCTTGCTCTACCGGCTCTCTTGTCGTCTCCTCATCTTCTATCTGTCCTATTGGTCCTATCTGTCCTATAGATTCTATAGGCCCTATAGCTTCTACCGGTTCTGCTGCTTCTATCGGCTCTGCTTTATCTTCCTCTACTATTGGTGGAAGTTGCTCTTTTGCCTGAGACAAAGCTTCTGTAATTAGAGATTGAGGCTCTCCTGCTCCATCTGCTTTTTCTTCTTTTTCTTCAATCTTCTCTTCTACTGCCTCTGAAGGAGTATCAGCCAACTCACCGCTTTCTTCATCGGCATCTTCAGGGAAGTCTTCTAAAGATAGCTTGTCAAAGTCTACGCCCTCATTCAAGACTACGGTCTCGAATTGGGAAAAGGGCTTGTTTACAAGTTCTATTAAGGTGTTGTCTGGAGCGAACGAGATTTTTGAATGCCCGTCGATTACTACTCTTTCACCGGTATTTACATCTACGCTTTCTCTGTCGCGTACTTCTACAAGCTTGAATGTTCCAAAGCCTTTTACTTTTACAACCTTGTCCGGTATTAGGGATTCGCTTACTAATGCAAAGAAGGTTTCGACATATTTCTCTGCATCAGCTGCATCCATACCCTTTTTTGCAGCAAGCATTGCCGCTATATCTTTTATGCCGTACTTTGCCATTATTCATCACCTCCGTTTTTTATTTTCTCTTTTACAGCGGCTGACGGTTTGAATCCAAGGACAAGTTTTGGAGGAACGAGCATCTTCTTTTTTGTCGTAGGCGACACCATTACTCTTTCCATACGCTTTTTCACCTCGAACGTACCGAAGTTATTGATTACCACTACATTTCCTTCCTGAAATGCCTCGTTCATGGAATCTACAAGTGCGTATGTGAGCATCTGGGTTTCGTCTATGCTTTTCCCTATTCGTTTTGATAGTTCTGATATGAAATTTTTATTGTTCATTATTGTCCTCCACGACTTCGGCATACACGTCGTATTCCTCTGCGTCTGTAACTTTCACATTATAAAAGTGTCCTATCTCCAGTGGCTTTTCTTCGCTTACCGGTATCAGTATTTCGGGATCTACCTCTGGCGACGAATACTGACTTCTTGCTATATAATAGTCTCCTTCTATTCTGTCGACTATCACTTTATGTTGTTTCCCGATTTCTTCTGACTGCAGTTCTGCACTTATGCGCTCCTGTACTCGCATTATCTTGTCAAGGCGCTCTTGCTTTACTTCTGCCGGAACATCGTCTTTGTAATGCTCTGCACTGTATGTTCCTTCTTCTTCTGAATATGCAAAGGCTCCCATTCTGTCGAAACGTGCCCACTTTACGAAATCTACAAGTTCCTGGAAGTCTTCGTCTGTTTCACCCGGGAATCCTACCATCAGCGTTGTTCGGATACATATTCCCGGCACTTCTTCCCTTAGACTTTCTATCAGGTGCATTGTCTCGGCTTTCGTCGTGTTGCGCCTCATGGCTGTCAACATGTGGTCTGAGATATGCTGCAAGGCGATGTCAAGATATTTACACACATTCTTGTGCTTTCTCATCACTGGTAACAATTCATACGGGAAGTGGGTTGGATAGGCATAATGGAGCCTTATCCATTCTACGCCGTCTATTTTTGCTATCTCGTCTACAAGTTGTGCTATCCGGCGCTCGCCATAAAGGTCTACACCATAATAGGTCAGCTCCTGTGCTATTATCTGGAATTCTTTTACTCCTTTTGCTACGAGTTCTTTTATTTCTCCAAGTATGTCTTCCATCGTGCGACTTTTGTGCTTTCCTGTTATTATAGGTATCGCACAGTATGCACAATGGCGATCACAACCTTCACTGATTTTTACATAAGCATAATGCAACGGTGTCGTAATATGACGCTCTGCTGTATCGCTCTCGGTATCTACTTTCCGGTCTACTTTTCCTAAATCTTCAAGTAGACCGTTATAGTCAAATTTACCATAATACTTGTCTACTTGCGGTATCTCTGCTTCGAGCTCCTTGCGGTACCTCTGCGAGAGACATCCCATAACGAAAAGCTTTTTCAGTCTGCCTTCTTCTTTTGCCTGGGCAAACCGCAATATCATATTTATACTTTCTTCTTTTGCGTCATCTATAAATCCGCAAGTATTTATAATGGCTATTTCTCCTTCGGGGTTGTCGCTATCATGGGTGCAGTCGTATCCGTAGCTTTCAAATTTCCTCATCAGACTCTCCGTATCTACAAGATTCTTTGAGCAACCCATGGTTATAAAATCTATCTGGTTGTGTTTCACTTTTCTGTCTTAAATAATGAATCTACAAATTCTTTTTTGTCAAATAACTGAAGGTCGTCAACGCCCTCACCTAATCCGATATACTTCACCGGAACTTTCAACTGGTCTGATATTCCTATCACGACTCCACCTTTTGCTGTTCCGTCGAGCTTTGTTATTGCCATGCTCGATATCTGGGTTACGGCAGCAAACTGCTTTGCTTGCTCGAACGCATTCTGTCCGGTACTTCCGTCTAACACGAGCATTACCTCATCTGGCGCCGTTGGAGCGAGTTTCTTTAATACGTCTTTTATTTTCTTCAACTCGTTCATCAATCCTACTTTATTGTGCAAGCGTCCTGCCGTATCTATCAATACTACATCGGCATTGTTTGCTATCGCGGAACTCAAGGTGTCGTATGCCACGCTTGCCGGATCGGCTCCCATCTGCTGCTTTACTACCGTAACACCTACGCGCTCTCCCCAGATACACAACTGCTCTACGGCTGCCGCGCGGAATGTGTCTGCCGCTCCGAGGTATACTTTCTTTCCGGCATTCTTAAACTGCTTGGCAAGTTTTCCTATCGTTGTTGTCTTACCTACTCCGTTTACTCCTACCACGAGTATCACATACGGCTTATGGTCTTCTGGAAGATTCCTGTCTGCATAACTGTTTGTGTCATCCAGCAGCTTTGCTATTTCTTCACGAAGAATCGTGTTTAGCTCTGCCGTCGACACATACTTGTCACGTGCCACTCGTTCTTCGATGCCTTTTATTATCTTTATTGTCGTTTCTACTCCAACATCTGAAGTTATCAGTACTTCTTCCAAATCGTCCAAGACATCATCATCGACTCTTGACTTACCAGCGACTACATGAGCAAGTTTCGAGAACACGCTCTGTTTTGTTTTCTCAAGACCTTTATCTAAAGTCTCTTTGTTCTTTTTTCCGAATAGTCCAAAAAATGCCATAGTGTATATTTATTTTCGGGTACAAATTTATAAAAAAAAACTCACCGCAGCAAATAAAAGATTATATGGGTTGATAAATGGCACTGAAAAGTAATAAATTTCTTCTTCATCCGCGGATTATTTTTCTTCCGCGGATATTTCTTCTTCCGCGGAACTTAATCGGAACTCAAACGGAACTAAAATCTGTGTTCATCTGTGAATTGAAAATCGGCGGCCGAAGGGAAAGCCAAATTCATGTTCAAAAAATATATATCCGTGTTAATCCGTGTGCCAAAAATTCCGTCTTATTCCGTTTAAATTCCGCGGAAGATTAAAAATCCGTGTGCCAAAAATATTCGTGAGATTCGACAAATTACTTCCCTTTGATCAGTGGGTCTTCGGCAAATCTCGTGTTCAAAAAAATATATCAGTGTTAATCCGCGTGCCAAAAATCCGTCTATATTCCGCGGATTATTTTCTTCCGCTGAACTTAATCGGAAATAAAATCCGTGTTAATCTGTGTAATCTGTGGGAGATTAAAAAATCCGTATTAATCCGTGTGCCAAAAATTCCGTCTATATTCCGTTTAAATTCCGCGGAAGAATAATATCCGTGTCAATCCATGAATCGAGTAGGAGGTAAACACTAATTATAGGTGTTTATCTCCTATTTTCGTGTC
>DAIOXG010000233.1:0-5020 GCA_036758085.1 Prevotella sp.
GACAGGGAAAGCCCCCCTCTTATCCCCCCAAGGGGGGAGGACAGGGACGGCTTCGACTGATGTTTTTGAGGGATGAGAGAGTGAGACTTTAAATTCGTCAGTAAAGCGGCGAACGGTGTGGAGAATGCTTACGGGATTGTACATAACACCGTATGGGTTTACAACGGCACGGAATTTCTCATCCTGAAAGCGCTTGCCGATGTTGTCGGCAAAACAAGAACCGACAAACAACATACGCTCCAACGGACGTATGCTGAATGACGGTTTATCAATATGTACTTCTGTTCTGAATTTCATTTTAAGGAGACTATAATACCTTATATACTATTGAAATTACTTATTTAAATTCTTCCCCTCTCCCGTCTCCCCATTAGATAAAATCCTCACGCTCGGGAAAACAAGCAAGCTTGTTTTTCTCTCGCTTAATCGGATTTTTCCAGGGGAGAAGCAGTTACCTTTGACTGCAAAGAAGATTGATTACCTTGCAAAGAAGATTGATTACTATTAATCCCTAATCTCTAATCCAAAATCCCTCATCCAGAACCAATCAGCTCCGGCTTACCTGCAAGCCAGTTTCGCTAAGCGTCATGTCGACAAAGCGGGCATTGCCGTTCGGGCGGTTTGCTTCGAGAATCTGTCGGATACGAGCAGCAGCTTCCGGATCCTTTGCCACCATATACAGATAGCCGCCACCGCCGGCTCCAGGGAGTTTGTATCCGAGGCAGAGGTCATCGACGAGGTCGGTAAGGCGACGCACGCTGTCAGGATTCGTTCCGCTGTCCATAGCCTGATTCTGCGCCCAAGTCTTGCGAATGAGATGTCCCATGCGCTGGAAGTCGGCACGCAGTATAGCATCATACATGTCTTCTACATGACATTTCATATCACGCAACATCGATAGTTCTCCATTGTGGTTAAGGAACATGCGACGCACGATTTCGGCAAGTATCGTCTTTGCCGTTCGTGTGATACCTGTATAATATAATAGGTGGCAAGCCTTGTATTCGTTTCTTGTGAAGAGGTCGTCGGGAAGCCATCTCACGGTAGGATTCTGATAGAACCCACGCTCCGTCTGCAACAGTTTCACTCCTTCGAGCACCCCTCCGAACTGGTCCTGCCATCCGCCGCCGGTGGTAAGCATCTGTTCAAGTGCCGACGTGCGGCATCCTATTTCGCTCTTGTCCCACGACAGTCCGCAGAAGTCGTTGAGTGCTCCCAATACAGTTGCAGCCAGCACACTACTCGTTCCGAGTCCGCTACCTGCCGGTATTGCCGAAAGCAGCGTTAGCTCTATACCGCAACCGAAAGCCTGCAACTGTTCCTTCAGCGAATTATACTGCTCCACTGCATGAGAAGGCAAGAATCCGGCAAGGGCGAGTGCAGCCTTAGGAATAGAGAACGGACTGCCCACGTGGTTGAAGTCGGCAAGCTGTTCGTATGTTTCTATCACCTCAGATGCTCCGAGGTCGATGCTCCTCAATATGATATGCGGCTCACGACACGGACGCACATAGGTCTGCAAAGGCGGTTGGCCGTTAAGCTCTATGGCAAGGTTTATAACCTTTCCGCCCTCCATCAGACAATAAGGCGGAGTGTCGGTCCATCCGCCGGCAATATCGATGCGTACCGGACTGCGTGCCCATACTATCTGGTCGGAATATACCGACATCAGCGGATGCTGCTTTTCAGCAGCCTGAGAAGATATCAGTCCTTGACGAAGCAAAGAAAACGACTTTTCTTCATCTTTTGTCGCCTCAACATTATCTGAGCGCAAGCGTGCAAGTTCGGAGCGAAACATGTTATCGTGGATGCGCGTAAGCAACGGGGCATTCTCGTCTATGGGCTGTGGTGTAGGAACATCATATAGCGAGAATTCTTTTGCAGCATCATGAAGGTCAACCTGATAGAACACGCTGTGTCGCCAGTTCCTTGCCACAGCAGTCCAGTTTCTTGCACGGAATTCGCCGCGCTGATGAGTAAGTCGCACGAGGTCGGCTTCAGCCGAGATGTCGTCGGCACTCAATTTGCGACACTCATGCCACAACTCTTTTGCACGGTTATATTCATCGTTCGAGAGGACCTGTTCGCCACTTAACATCCAGCGCAGCAACAGTCCCGCATCGTCGAGACTCCTACAAACGGGGAAGATACGAGCCGACTGCAGGTCGTCTTTTCCATCAATTTCATTAATGTCAATTCCGCATACCGAAGCCCAGTCGCAGAACGGACGCCCCATATATAATAAGGTATAGTCAGACAGCTCGCCCCTAAACTTATCGTTGTATCCATAAGGACGCACCGCAAATTCGTCTTCGCCGACAGGCACGATGTCAACACATTGCCCCGGCATAAGAGAAATCTGCCAATCATTCTGCGGAACACCAGTAATGATATTCTCATGGGAGACATTCCATTTCTCCCCCACCCAACTGTTCTCTATCCAGATATTCTTATTGTCGTCAGTAAGAGTAATTTTAATCTCAGCATTCTGCACGAACATCGACGGATGCGGCTTCAGCGAATGGTGCATAATCTCGCGCTGGTCGTTAACAAGATTCTGTATGGCGAGAGTAGAGGATATAATCTCGTGGCTCGTGCCATAGTGATAGAATTCTCCGCCAGGCAACGGCAGCACGGCAACCGAAAGCTCTGCCAGTTCCTCATCCTTAATCGTAGGATTAGTGCCCAAAGCACATCCGAATTCCGAATACATGTCGTAGTTCTTCAGCGACCCGTCGCTATTCTTCGACTTCTTCATCAGCAGTTCCACGGCTCTGTCAGACAGCAGCCATATACCGATATCCGTAAGATAGAGATGAGAGTTGAGTAATTCGCCGAGTTTCTTTACCGACGGTTTCTGCAGCATACACTCCATTACTCCCGGTGTGTCGCGGCGCGAAACGAAAACTCCATGGTCTTTTGCGATTTCCGCTCCGAGCCACAGTCCGTAGCAAACCACATCAGCATCCGGCACTTCGCCCAGCGGTTCGGTAGCACGGATATATACATCGCCGCTCACGATCATCGTATGCAGCCGCTCCGGTGCAGCCTCCATAATCTGTCGGTATAGCGGAACCTGCAACGACAGCAGATTCTGCGACAGTCTCTGTCCCCTCTCCCATCTAAACACGGGAATCGGAGTCAATATTTTCCCCGACGGGGCGTATGCCGGCAATCGTCGGCTCTGTCCTCCGGCATGAAGAATAAGCCGTTTGTCGGAAGCAAGCCACGAGGCGAAGTCCCCGGTCGTCTTGTCGGCTTCAAAAGCCTGTTCGAGCAACCACGTCGTTCCACCGCCCGAACCGAGTTTTTTTCCTATAGGGTCGTTAGAGCAGAACCATTCCTTGCGGTCGAGGCCCGTAATATCATGAAAGCAGTCCACCAGGTTAGGTGGAAGCGACAATAATTTTTTCATTGCTTTTGTTTATATTATCATTCAGCACAATTCTCACTTTTCTTCTTTTTGTACTCTCTCCAGACGAGCAGCAGCAACGTCAACAGGAGTAGAGCATATCCGATGTATGCAATGGTTTCGGTAACCGTCACGGTTGTCGGCCGGAACGTAAGCACAACTTTATGGCTGCCCGGCTTGACGTTTATGGCGCGCAGGATATAGTTTACGCGTCCCACTTCTACAGCCTTTCCATCGACAGTAGCGGTCCATCCCGGATAGTAAATCTCAGAGAATACCACTACTCCGCCCTTATCCGACTTCACGTCATATTTCAGTTCGTTAGGCTGATAAGAAGTTATAGTAACGAGCGAACTTCCCCCTTGCGGCGTAGCTTTGCCGAGCTGAGCCTCAAACTTCTTGTCTGCCACTGCCTCATGGCGCAGATTCATCTTGCCCACAGCAGCAATCTCCTCATTGGCATTGCCGACATAAGAAATCTTGTCGATGAACCATGCGTTGCCCATGGCATACGGGTTCATCAGCGGCACGGTCTGTCCGCCCTGCAGCGGAACGATGAAATACTTTGCGTTTAGCATGTTGATTACCGGGAACTGCCTGTTGCCGTCAACCTTTGTCATGTCGCCGCCAGCATCAGCCACAGCCGTCATAGCCTTTTGCATCTCCGGCTGTATATACTGCTCGATCATCTCCTGATAGCGGCGCAGCTTAGCCGGGTGGTATCCTCCGAGACTCTTATGATAATACGAAGTCTCGTTTGCCGAGAAAGCTCCCGGCGAGAAGTTGAGCACGCGGTAGTTGCCGCATTCGCTCTTGTCGCGCAGGATAAGTTTGTCTGTCTCCGTCATCTGTATCGGAGCCTCGCGCTCACTCTTCTCCACAAACATGTCGTTGTTGAGATAGCGCTTGTCAACCTGCCACATATCGATGAAACAGAGTACGCAAATGAGTCCAACCATAGCCTTGGCATTGAGCTTCTTCTTCAGGAAGAGGATAAGGAACAAGGTGCCCAGAACGATGATAAACAGCGAGCGCCAGCAGTCTGCCGTAAACACAGCCTCGCGCATTTGTCTCAGGTTTGCAAGCAGCGGCGTGAGGTATTCCTGCGGAATCTGTCCGAGCGCCTGCATCTCGCTCTGCGACACGAAGTCGCTGAAGAACAATGTAGGCATCAGGGCGAAGAGCAATGCCACGCCAGCCGTCATAAGGAAGCTTATCAAAATATAGTCTCTCTTTTTCCTTACGAAAGCCGAGAGAACGGAGATAAAGAAGAAGTTGCATATCTTGGATGTCTTCTCTTCAGCCTCATCAAGTATCTTCGGATTGTCGATAATCTCCTTCAGTCCGAGCATGGCGAGGAGCGGAATTGTGAATTCTGCTATTACGAGTATCGACGCCACGGTACGGAACTTGGCATACATCGGCACATAGTCGATGAAGAAGTCGGTGAGCGGCATGAAGTTATGTCCCCACGCCAGCATTATCGAGAGATAGGTGGATGCGAGCAATGCCCATTTCACCGGACCTTTCACTATGAATGCTCCGAGGAAGAAGAGCATCAGAACGAAGGCGCCTACGTATACCGGACCGCTTGTCATCGGCTGGTCG
>DAIOXG010000234.1:0-4983 GCA_036758085.1 Prevotella sp.
GGATTCTACAGGATTGGACGAGACTGCCCACCATCATGATACAGTGAAGAAAGATAATGACAGGAGTTTCATTTAGTGAATAATAATAATCCGTCGGTGTGTACACCCAGAAATTGTATCCCCCGGGGATGGAATCCTTCACGGGGCGCAAGAAATCGTATTGTGCCCTTGAGCACAACCCCGACAAAAGCAGTAAAAGAACAAAAAAGAGTTTCTTCATCTTTACATGAATTTTAATGTAGCAAAAGTACATGAATTTAATGTAGCAAAAGTAATTCAAATCCACGAACCATGCAAAAAAAATCACATAATGCTGTCTTTATGCCATCTCACTGTATCATGATGGTGGGCAGTCTCGTCCAATCCTGTAGAATCCGAGGTCGTTTCAAACAGTTCCGGATGCTCCTCCCTTAGATTCACCTCCTTATCCCTCGGTCCCGGCAGCACAATAACCGGCATACCCTTCTCGACGAAGCCAGCCAGTTCCAGGATATTCTCGTTTTTTATCCTAATGCAGCCATGGCTTCGTCTTCCTCCGATAGACCACGGAGCATCAGTACCGTGAATGCCAATCGAACTGTATCCCGGTGTTATGATGCGGATAAAGCGCGGTCCGTATTGTCCCGGCTTCTCACTTCGTTTGCCGTTTTCGTCAGTATAGTGCCAGTTCTCGCTGTCTTTTGCCTTACAAGCGCGGAAGAAGCCTTCAGGTGTACGGCAGTCGCCCTTACTGCGTTTGTTGCCGAAATTTTTTCCGCATGCACAACGGTAAGAGCGTTTTAGCCTTCCGAACTTGTCGTATAGCTCCACCTTCATCTTTCCTTTATCAACAATAACAAAATAGTCAAACTGATTGTTCAACAGTCTTTCACAATAATCCAGAGAGTCGTTGGCCATAGCATAAAGTATCCCTGCAGCATAGGCTGCATGGTTATCCGACTCGTCCATATATTGCATGGCATCTTCGGGCGAATCAAAGTGCAGCTTCGGCTTTTCAATAGCCTCGGCAACCTCTTCAGCTTCCTCGGCAGCAAGTTCCGTATCGTTTAGCTGTTCCTCTGCCGGTTCCTTCTTTGGGGAGCATGATGAAGCGATAGATATACATAGCGATATACCGACAACGGCATATAAAAGCCTTCTGAGCATATAAATGTGTTGATGAGATAAAATCATTTTACAAAGGTACGAATAAAGGTCAAGCAATCAAAGCATTTAAGAGTTTTTTGTCTTTCCCTTTTGCCCATGCCTTATTGTTTTGTTAATTTTGCACCCGCAATAAATCAATAGGTAAAAGGATAATTATATACAATGGCAAGCATTAATGACATGACCGTGGGTTCGCCAACCCGCGATATTCTGAAATTCGCCGTACCGTTAATCTGCGGCTACGTACTCCAGCAGATGTATCTAATCATCGACACCGCCATCGTCGGCAGATTTGTCAGCGTCGGTGCCCTTGCCGCTGTTGGGGCGTCAACATCTGTAATGTTTCTCATCATGGGATTCTGCAACGGGGCCTGTGCCGGCTTTGCCATTCCCGTGGCCCAGTCGTTTGGTGCGAAGGATCTTCCCACGATGCGCCATTATGTGGGCAATGCCCTCCGGCTGTCGGTTGTCTTCGCCACGGTTATCACCATAGCCACATGTCTGTTGTGTTCTCCCATTCTTAGGATGATAAACACGCCCCATGAGATATTCGGCGATGCCTATACATACCTCGTTCTGCAGTTTGTCGCCATCCCCTTCACCTTTGGCTACAATCTCCTGTCGAGTTTCATCCGTGCCTTGGGAAATTCCAAGCAGCCGTTCTATTTCCTGATATTCTCGTCGGTAGCAAATATCGTGCTCGATTTCTTCTTCATCATCGTCATGCGGCTCGGTGTCGCGGGAGCAGCCATCGCCACGCTCCTTGCCCAGGCAATGTCGGCATGGCTGTGTTATTCTTACATAAAAAAGAAGATGCCGTTGCTCATTCCTCAGGGCGAAGAGCGGCGCTACGACCATAAAAAAACAGTCACGCTGCTCAACAACGGTGTGCCAATGGGACTGCAGTTCTCCATTACCGCCATCGGTAGCATCATGCTGCAGAGTGCCAACAATGCCCTCGGCACGGTATATGTAGCCGCCTTCACGGCATCGATGCGAATAAAATACCTTTTCACTTGCGTCTTTGAGAACATTGGTGTTGCCATGGCGACCTATTGCGGACAGAACATCGGTGCACGCCGCCTCGACCGTATCACCCTCGGCATCAGATCGGCTATAAAGATTATGCTCTGCTATTTTGTCTTTACCATGCTGCTCATCCTGCCGTTTGCCGAAGAGATGATGATGCTGTTTGTTGACCGTACCGAGACAGCCATCATTTCCAATGCCGCCATGTTCATGCGCATTGCCTGTTATTTCTATCCCGTTCTCGGTCTTCTCGTCATTCTGCGCTACAGTATTCAGGGACTTGGCTATAGCAACCTCTCCATGATGTCGGGAGTGATGGAGATGATAGCCCGTTGCGGTGTCAGCATGTGGCTTGTCCCGGCACTTGGATTTCTCGGTGTCTGTTATGGAGATCCTGTAGCATGGATAGCTGCAAATGTATTTCTCGTTCCGTGTATCGTATGGCTGATGCGCAGGCTAAGGCGAAAGTATGCCATTTTATGAGTAATAAATAAAAACGTTGCCCCATGGCTGCAATAAGGTACAGCCATGGGGCAACGAAAGAATCTTTATAGTAACACGCTACCTTACGTTTGAATGCTTTATTTATACAAAAGTATTCAAGCGGCAGAAAATATCTTAGTCCCTGTTGTTTCCGAAGATGCGTAGCAGCATAAGGAAGAGGTTCACGAAATCGAGATAGAGCGTTAGCGAACCGAGCAATGCCAGTTTCTGCATACCCTCGTTCATATCGTCAGCCTCGTAGAGCATCATTTTAATCTTCTGCGAATCATAAGCCGTAAGACCAACAAACACCACCACGCCCACATAGCTTACAATCATGTCGAGCATTGAGCTGCTCAGGAATATGTTGACGATGGTAGCGATAACGATACCAATCAGTCCGACAAACAGAATCTTTCCGAGAGATGTAAGGTCAGTCTTTGTAGTGTATCCGATAAATGCCATCACTCCAAACACGCCAGCCGTGATAAAGAACACGCTGGCAATCGACTGCATTGTGAATGCCATGAATACAACCGACAGAGTGGCTCCGTTCACGATAGAATATATTACGAAGAGCAGCGTTGCCGTAGCCACCGACAACCGGTTTATGGCTCCCGAGATACCCATGACGAGAGCGAACTCCGCAATGATAAGTCCCCAAAACAGCATCTTGTTTGTTACTATTGTATAAGCTATGCCCGGACTGGTAGCAATACCGTAGGCTGTAAAACCGGTAATAACAAGAGCGAGGGTCATCCACAGATAAACCTTTCTCATCAGGGCAGGGAAGGCGAGCGATACTATTCCCTCCTTCTCGTCAATCATTCTGTAAAGCTTTTCTTCATTCATAATACTTCTGTTTTTTTATTAGTTAAACACGCTTATATTCATTATTTTTACAAATATACGTACAAAGAATGATATGCACTACATGTTTTATGAAAAATCTCTTATAATTAACATCTGTTTCTTTTTCAGTAAGATGGAAAGTGGATTAAGATACAAACTATATGCAGCAAAAGACCTCGCGTGCATAAAAAACATCGAAAATATACAAAAACACTTGCATATATGTATAAACTTGCATATATTTGCATCGGAATAGAATAAAAATACTAGCGATGAGAGAGAAAAACAATAGAATGGAAGTTCTGAAGATGCTCATATCGAGTCAGGAACTCGGCAGTCAGGAGGAAGTGCTCCGTGCTCTTGAGAAAGAGGGGTACCGTATCACCCAGGCAACATTGAGCCGCGACATGAAGCAGCTCAAGGTGGCAAAGGCTGCGAGCATGAACGGTAAATATATATATGTGTTGCCAAATGAGACAATGTATAAGCGAGTTCCGAGTACAGCCACAGTGAGAGACATGTTGCAGTCTACTGGATTCCGCTCTATAAACTTCTCCGGTAACATGGTAGTTATAAAGACGCGGCCTGGGTATGCCAGCAGCATAGCATACAATATAGACAACAGCGATATGCCGGAAATCCTCGGTACCATAGCTGGCGACGATACCATCTTCATCGTAAAGCGCCAGGGAGTGGCAAACGAAGAGGTTATAGAAGGGTTGCGCCAGATATTGCCAAACATAGAATATTAAAGTATTAATATACAGGAATGGAAGAGATAAAAGTGTTGGTGGCTGATGCTTCGCATGAGAAATATGTGGACACCATACTTAAAACCATCGAAGATGCCGCAAAAGTACGCGGCACGGGTATCGCAAAGCGAACCCACGAATACGTAACGACAAAGATGCGTGAAGCAAAAGCGGTGATAGCCCTGAGCGGCGACCGCTTCGCCGGATTCAGCTATATCGAGACATGGGAAAACAAACACTATGTTACTACATCCGGACTTATCGTGCATCCAGACTTCCGTGGTTGCGGACTTGCCAAGCGCATAAAGGACATGACGTTTACGCTGGCACGCACACGCTGGCCCGAGGCAAAGATATTCAGTTTGACGAGCGGTGCTGCCGTGATGAGGATGAACACGCAGCTCGGCTACAAACCCGTAACCTTCGCCTCGCTCACCGACGACGAGGCTTTCTGGCGAGGTTGCGAGGGGTGTTGCAATGTAGACGTGCTGAAGCGCACGGGCAGGAAATACTGCATCTGCACCGGTATGCTCTACGATCCGGAGGAACACTTGCCCTGCAAATTGCCCGAGGAGGTGATGGAGAGGATTAAGAAATTGAAAGATTGAAAAATTGAAAGATTGAAAAAATATAGTTCATTGAAAGTATGAACCGATAGTCAATAAAGGTAACTGCTCCGCCCCTGAAAGGGGAGGCGGGGGAGGGGGAAGATAATGATAAT
>DAIOXG010000235.1:0-4972 GCA_036758085.1 Prevotella sp.
GCCGGGTTGTTGATGCTCATGTTGAACTCCATGCGCTGGTTCTGTGTCTTTCCGCTTACGCCCTTGCGAACAAGGTTTACACCGTGTCCCATGTCGCGAACCTCGTCGACTGAGTCAACGGCAAATACGTGAGTCTCGTCGTTGGCGAAATATGGGTCTGCCTTGATAGCCTTTGTAACTTCTTCAAGACTTGCGCCCTCTTCCAGTTCAACGTAAACCATACGGCGGTGTAGTCCCTCGCCCTTAGGAATAGTCATTGAAAGAGCGTTCTTCACACCCTCCTTAGAGCGAACACAGACACTGTGTCCCATAGACATACCCGGTCCGAAGTTGGTATAAGAGAGGCCTTTAGGAGCGAGGCTCTGCATCAGAGTACGCACGATAGAGTCAGATCCCGGATCCCAACCGGCAGCGATAACGGCAACGGCATTGTTGTCTTTGCACTCCTGCATGAGGGCGGCACGGTAGTCGAGAATGCTTGTGTGGATGTCGAAGCTGTCGACGGTATTGATGCCGAGAGCAAGAATCTTCTTTGCATATTCCTCGCAGCTGCGTGTAGGTGTGGCGAGAATAGCCACGTCAACGTCTTTCAGCTCAGTGATGTCCTTTACTACATCATACTGTGCCAGTTCTGCCGGCTTGTTCTCGGCGCCGTTGCGGCGTACGATACCTGCGATTTCAAAATCCGGTGCAGTCTCAAGAGCCTGGACTGCATAGTGTCCGATGTTGCCATATCCAACAACGGCTGCTCTAATCTTTTTCATAATCCTTTATTGGTGTTATTTATTTTAGTAATATTCTTTGCGGTTTGCAAAATTACATTTTTTTTGATAAACCAATATGATTTGTGATAGAAAAGTAATGGGAATATTGGTTTGGTTAATCTTTTTTTACTAAAAGGGGTAAATAATTGTCGTTTAGTAATAAAATCGTGGGGAAGAGTGATATTTCATTAGGTTGGGTCGTGTTGTGTTGGGAGTTCTCGGAGAACTCGGAGAACTCGGAGTTCTCGGAATTCTCCGAGGATTTCTAAACTAACTGGGGGAGGAATGAGGAAATAATCAAAACTATGATGCCGAGAATGAGAACGGCAATGGTTTTCTGGGAACATCCCTTCCATTCTTTCAAAATGATGCCCCATACATTAGAAAATACTACGTTGAGGGCCATTAGAATACAGAAAGACAGTGTCATCAAGGTTGGCGATTCTGTCAGGAAACCTTTTCCCAATGACAAACCGAAGAACTGACTGTACCATAGTCCGCCGGCAAGGGCACAGAACAACAGGTTGTTTGTCCATACGTTTCCTTTCCTGTAGTCACCCCAAGTGTTGTTCCTTGAGTTTTGGTAGAAACAGTATGCTGCATTCGTGGCGAAGCCGCCGAGAGTAACGAGTAGGGTGGCAGGCAGAGTCTTGTACATGTCGGGAGTCAGGTTGCCGAAGTTAATATCCTTACCGAATTCCAGTCCTACGTTGAAGCAGCCGCTCATAAAGCCGGCGAGCAAGGCGATGGCAAGACCTTTCGGGAAGTTGAAGTCCTTTACCGCAGCCTTCTTCTCCTCTTCAGAGAGCGACGCTGATTTCATGGACCCAGCCACGCCGATGATGGCAATGCCGGCGAGAGTAACCACGACACCGAGAATTACGGCAAATGTGAGTCGGCTGAGCGCATCCTCTTCAGGGAAGAAGATATTAAGAAGGACAGGTCCCATGATTGTTCCGAGTCCGGCACATGTTCCGAGGGCGATACTCTGTCCGAGAGCCACTCCGAGGTAGCGCATAGAGAGCCCGAAGGTTAGTCCGCCGACACCCCACAGCGCGCCGAAGAGCACCGTCATCCAGAGGCTGAAGCCATTAGCTCCGGCAAACAGCTCCGTCAGCGAATGGTCTTCCGGTACGGCGAGCAAAGCACCGAGCAAAGGGAACACAATCCAGGCGAAGACGCCCTGCACCAGCCAGTAAGACTCCCAGCTCCAATCTTTTATCTTGTTTATCGGTACATAGCAGCTCGACTGGCAGAAAGCGCCGATGGCGATAATTAAAAGTCCAATTATTATTTCCATAATTAAAGCAAATAAAAATCTAAGTTTCTGATTTATAATCTTCTCCTCCCCCGCCTCCTCCCCTGACAAGGGGAGGAGGGGAATAACTAAATCCGAAACTTGTATAAAAAGCCCCCTCCATCTCCACAGAAGCAGAAAGAGACTGACGGCAGTGTGTGCCGGTCTCTCCCCCTTGGGGGAGTTGGAGGGGGCTATAATTTTTTAGTTTCTCTTAGACAGAACCTCGTTTTCGTATTTCTCCACGTCGGCGAAGTATTCCTCGCCAACAGGTACGTTGTTCTTCATGTTGAAGTAGTCGTAAACGGCACCGAACGGCAGTGTCTTTGCCTCCTCGAGCAGGGCGAGGCGCTGGAAGAGTTTACCCTCGTCCTCATACTTGCGCAGAATTGCTGTAGGCTCGAGCAATGCCGAGAGCAGCGACTTCTGAGCGGCACGCACGCCGATGATGTAAGCACCGATACGGTTGATAGAAGCATCGAAGTAGTCGAGACCGATGTGTGCACGGTCGAGAGCATTGGCGCGTACAATCTCAGAGAAGAGGTTGCGTGTATTGTCGTCGAAGAGAGTTACGTGGTCAGAATCCCAGTGCATTGGGCGAGACACGTGGAGCATCAACTCTGGAACATAGAGCAACAATGCAGAGATAGCATCAGAAACATTCTCTGTAGGCTCATAGTGACCGGTGTCGAGAGTGTACATCACGTTGTTCTTGGCGCAGTAGCCAGTATAGAAATAGTTAGAACCAACGGTATAAGCCTCAAGTCCGATACCGAACAGCTTAGCCTCGAGACAAGACTTCATACCCGGCAGTTCCTCGGCGAGAATCTCGTCGAGACTGTTCTTCAGGATTTCGCGGTAGCGCAGCTTCTCAACAGTGAGGTCCTTGCTTCCGTCGTGAACCCAGATGTTCATGATACAAGGGTCGTTCTGGAATTTACCCATCGCGTCGGCGATACGGCGGCAACGCTTTGTATGCTCAATCCAGAAATCGCGAATCTCCTTGTCAGGATTAGCGAGAGTAAGGTTTCCGCTCTTCGGGTGAGAGAAAGAAGTAGAGTTGAAGTCGAGTTTCAGATTATGCTCCTTAGCCCACTGCATCCAGCCCTCGAAGTGTTTCACCTCAACCTGGTCGCGGTCAACAAACTGTCCGCCGAATTCTCCGTAAGTCTCATGCAGGTTCAGGCGGAAAGTACCGGCAAGGAGAGATTTTACTTTGTCAATATCCTGGCGCAGTTCGTCGATATTGCGAGCTTTTCCAGGGTAGTTGCCTGTGGTCTGGATACCGCCAGATGCAGCCACGTTGCGCTCAAAGCCGACAACGTCGTCTGCCTGCCAGCAGTGGAGAGATATAGGAGTTTTCTCGAGAGTTTCGATAGCTTTGTCTGTATCGATACCAAGAGCGGCGTAGCGCTCTTTAGCCATTTCGTAGGCTTTAGTGATCTGATCTGTTTTCATTTTCCTTTAGGTTTTATTTTGTTGTTGTTATTTTTTTTGTGGGAGAGCTGGGAGTTCTGGGAGAACTGGGAGTTATAGAGTAATAATTCCTCTTTCCTAATTCCTAATTCCAATAATCTTCAGATATCTGTCGTAGGCTTCGTCCCATTGCTGTTTGTCCTGTGGCTCAAAGCGCTTCATGATAACACTGTCGGCGATGATGTGGCGCATGTCGAAGATGCCGTCGACGTCGCCGGCAGATTTAGCCTGCATCATGATGTTGCCGAGAGCGGTGCACTCCTGAGGACCGGCAAGAACCTCAACGCCAGTGGCATTAGCCGTAAACTGGTTAAGGTATTTGTTGAGCGAGCCTCCGCCAATGATATGCAGAGTGTTGATAGGGAAAGAAGCCATTTCCGTGAGATAGCCGAACACCTGACGGTAGCGCAAAGCCAGACTCTCAAAGATACAGCGGCAAATCTCGGCATAGCCTTCAGGCACATGCTGTCCCGTTTCCTTACAGTAAGACTTGATAGCCTCCTGCATGTTGACAGGGTTAGCAAACAGTTTGTCGTCAGGGTTGATGATGCTTTGGAACGGTTTTGTCTTCATCGTTTCGGCAAGTAATACAGAGTAGTCTCTTGGAGCATCTTCGCCCCATTCCTTGCGGCAACGCTCCAGAAGCCACATGCCGCAGATATTCTTCAAGAAACGTGTCGTTCCTTCAATTCCTCCCTCGTTGGTGAAGTTGCGTTCATAGCTTAGGTCGTTGATGATGGCGTCTTGTGTCTCGATACCCATCAAGCTCCATGTTCCGCTGCTTAGGTATGCAAACCGCTCGTCCTTTGCCGGAACGGCAGCAACGGCACTACCGGTATCGTGTCCGGCAACGGCAATGACTGGAATCGCACCGAGACCGGTCATCTCCTGCACTTCCTTAGTTAGAGTGCCGATACATGTGCCAGGGTTAACCATCATTCCGAATTTGTCGCGAGTCAGTCCAACGCTCTCAATGAGTTCCTTGTCGAGGTCTTTTGTCCTCGGGTCAAGCATCTGACTTGTCGATGCTATGGTATATTCGCATACATCCTTTCCTGTAAGCATCCATGAAAGGGCATCAGGAACGAATAGGATTTTCTTGGCATTCTTCAGAGCCACGTTGTTTTCGCGACGCATGGCATAGATCTGGAAGAGGGAATTGAAATTCATAAACTGAATACCGGTTTTCTCGTATACCGTCTTTTTGTCTATGCATTTCTCAAAATACTCGTCCATTGCCTCAAAGGTGAACGGGTCGCGGTAGGCGATAGGGTTTCGGAGAATGGCATTGTCATCTCCGATACACACGAAGTCAACACCCCAGGTGTCGATACCGATGCTGACGATAGGGATATCCCTTTTTGCAACGAGCTTCAGTCCTTTGATAATCTCGTTGTATAAAGCAAAGATGTCCCAGTAGAAGTGTCCGCCGGTT
>DAIOXG010000236.1:0-4964 GCA_036758085.1 Prevotella sp.
GGCTTACTCGGGACTTCCACCCGTTAGACAATGCTCATGCCGAGCATACAAAATGAAGCATGTACGACTTCCCTCAAGCCACACATGCTTTTTTCTGCTCAATTAATACTAACTAACAATTTTCCTTTATCTTGTGCCGCTTTCCTCTTCAAGAAAAACAGCCGATATGTCATTTATCTTCTGCAAAGATATTAAAGAGCATTCCTTGTCAGCTATATTAACTGATAAAAAAATATGACTTTTTGATAAAAGCCTTTCTTTATAAGCGTCATCTATGGAAGAAGTATTGTCGGTTGACAAGCAGAGTTGACAAAATCATCTTGCCGATAAGCTAACCTATATCCATTAACTTGATGAATAATACAGGCTAAAGCTTTATACTATAGAAGCACTCTCTTATTCAAGCGTAACCTTCTCCACATCAACATTCTCGTGGAGGAAGAGCTGTGCCGACTCCTGAAACTTTTCTGTGCTCTCGGTGGTGAGATAATGACACGTTCCGCCTTTGGAGCATTTTTTCTCCATTTCGGGATGACGGTGAAGATAATCCTTCAGGCTGTTTGCAACATATTCGCCCTGCGGAATTATTCTCACACCCCGTGGCACATACTTCAGAATCTTGCCAATGAGCAGGGGATAATGTGTGCAGCCAAGGATGATGGAATCTATCTGAGGGTCTTTACGTAACAGGTTGCCTACACGCTTCTCCACAAAATAGTCGGCACCCGGACTGTCATACTCGTTATTCTCAATCAGCGGCACCCACATCGGACATGGCTCGCCCGTTACCTTGATGTCGGGATAGAGCTTCTGTATCTCCAGGACATAGCTCTCGCTCTTTATCGTACCGACGGTGGCAAAGATGCCAACATGGCGCGTCTGCGTTATCTTGCCGATACATTCGGCAGTAGGACGGATTACGCCGAGGACTCTCCTCTCCGGGTCGATCTGCGGCAGGTCGTTTTGCTGAATGCTTCTCAAAGCCTTTGCCGACGCCGTATTACAGGCGAGGATAACAAGATGGCACCCCATGCTGAAAAGCTTCTGTACCGCTTCGAGCGTAAACTGATAAACGATATCGAAAGAACGCGGTCCATACGGAGCACGCGCATTGTCGCCGAGATACAGATAGTCATATTGCGGCAGCATCTGCCGCATTTGGTGCAGGATGGTCAGTCCGCCGTATCCAGAGTCGAACACTCCTATAGGACCGGAAATATCCGAGAGTTTCATAATTGCTACTTTATTAAGATAACGAACCCATATATTGCTTTATTATTTCACGGCATCCTCAATAAGGACACTGATGTCGTCGCCCTTAGTGCTGTCTACATACGGACAGGCATTATTGTCGGTGTTGATGATAAAAGCGTAGCCGCGCTCCGCACCGATTTTCTTCAAGGCAGCATTCAGCTTGTTCTTGAGCGGTGCGTAAGCATCGTTCTCAGCCTGTTGGAGCAGGCGCTTTGCTTCCTCCTTAAACTTCAGATTCTTTTGCAGCAGTTCCTGTAGCTCAGCCTGTCGCTTGTCGAGAATAGCGGGAGCAAGAGAACGCTGGTTTTCGAGGAAATCTTCGTATTTTGCATTAAACTCCTTCTCTGCACGCTTAATCTCGTTGTCGTACTGTGTGCGCAGCTTGTCGACATTGACAAGAGCCAGTCCGTAGTCGGGCATGGACTTCAGGGCTGCATCATAACTGAAGTATGCAAACTTCAGTTCCTGTGCGTTTGCCATAGCGGCAAAGACAACTGCAAAGAGCAAGAGGATAGTCTTTTTCATTTCTTTTCTTGGATCTAAATTATACATATAATCTTAAAGGGGATTATATCCCTTAAAAAACAAAGATGTGCCAAAAGCAAGGAGCAATCAAGCGCAATCCCAACTTTTGACACACTCCGTATCAGATACTTGTAAGCCAAATACTCTATATGCAAGTATTCATTACTTCACTATGAAAGTATCTCTTACTTCAGCTTGTTCATCTCAGCCTTTACCTCAGCAGTAACGTCCTTGCTCAGAGTCTCGCTGATATAAGGGATGCCGCTTGAGATATCCATAATGTAAACATATCCGCCGGCTTTGCCTACATTCTTAATTGCGTTCTGCAGTTTTGAGATAATCGGCTGCATCTTCTCCTGCTGGAGCTTCTGCAAAGCCTGGCTGTTGTCCTGCTGAGCCTGCTGGAACTTCTGGTAGAGTCCCTGCAGTTCTGCCTCAGTCTCCTTGCGCTTAGTTTCATTCATCGTAGAAGCGCTCTTGTCGTAAGCATCAGCCTTAGTCTGGATTTCTTTCTGCATAGCTTGCAGGTCATTGTCGAAAGCCTTTGCCTGTCCCTCTACTTCAGCACGCGCCTTAATATATTCCGGGAGACTCTCGATAACAGTCTGAGAGTTGATGTGTCCAAACTTCTGTGCGAAGGTTGCTATTGGAGCAAACAGCATCAGCATTAAAATCAGTTTTTTCATTTCTTTGTTTATTTGTTTGTTATTAATATTATTCGTTCTTTAACTGCTATATTCCGTACTTCTCGTGTCATACTCTTTTTCCATCGCCTTTATGACATGATTTCCATATTTTTACAGATAGCGGATGCAAATGTAATATGTTTTTTATTTTCTACCAAATTAATTTGCAGAATAGCCGAGTTTTGTAAGCACTTCATTGCTAATGTCCACTTTTGGCGAAGCAAAGATGATGCCCGTATCTGAAGCTCTGTCGAGTACGAGCGAATAACCGCGCAGGTCGCTGATATCCTTCACCGCATTGTAGATTTCCTCCTGTATCGGTGTCATCAGGCTGGTACGCTTCTTGTATAGCTCACCCTCCGGACCGAAATATTTCTTTTTCAGTTCGCTGGCTTCCTTCTCTTTATTGAGGATAGCCTCCTGACGGGCTTTCTTCTGTTCCTGAGAGAGGAATACCGACTCGTTCTGGTAGTTCTTATACATTGTCTGTACTTCGGTGCCGATGGCATCGACTTCAGCCTGCCATTTCTTTGCCACCTGCGAGAGCTGCTCATTGGCGCGCTCATAAGCCGGAATGTTTTTTAGGATATACTCCATGTCTACAAGAGCGAACTTCTGTGCGCTCATGCCCATTGCTGAAACCAGCATTACTGCGATAAATAATAGTTTCTTCATTGCTTTCTTTATTTTTTATAGGACTTATGGGACTTATAAGAGTTATGGGATTAATGGGAAAAATGGGAGAAATGGGAGAGCTGGGAGAACTAAATTCTCACTCCCAACTCCTCATTTTCCATTTCCCATTCATCATTCATCATTCCTCATTCCTAATTCCTAATTAAATTAGAATTCCTGTCCCAGGATGAAGTGGAACTGTGATCCGCCCTTCTTGTAAGAGCTGCCGTTGAGAACCTTGTCGAAACCGTATGCCCAGTCGATACCCATAAGTCCGACCATTGGCAGATAGATTCTTACACCGATACCGGCAGAACGCTTCATGTCGAACGGATTGAATTTCTTGGTGTCGCTCCATGCATTACCTGCCTCAAGGAATGTCAAGCCATAGATTGTGGTGTTGCCAAGCAAGAACGGATAGCGAAGCTCCATAGTAAAGCGGTCGTAAGCGTAACTGTTGTAACCAACGGTACCGTTCTCGTATCCACGCAGTCCAATAGTCTCCTCGGCATATCCTGATGAGTATCCGCTCATACCGTCACCACCGACGTAGTATGTTTCAAACGGCGATTTCTTGTGCTTGTTATATGAACCGAGGAGTCCCAGTTCCGCACGTGTCATAAGCACGAGACACTTCTGTCCGTTAGTGAGCGATGTAAACATACGAGCCTTGAACTTCCACTTGTGGTATTCCACCCAGCGGTATTTCTCTTGCTGCTCTGCCTTGTAGTTAGGCGATTGCGGATTTGTGGCGAGATGCTCATAGTCCTTCTTCTGGAACTTCGACCATGGTGGAGTAACCGTTACCGATGCCATGAACTCAGAACCGCGGCGCGGGAAGAGCTGGTTGTCGGTAGATGTACGCGAGAGCGAGAGGCTCAGGTTGAGGTTGTTGCAGTTTCCGTCGCTAACGATGAAGTACTGCCAGTTCTTCAACATATATCTCTGGTAAGAGAGTTCAGCCGACAGCTGGAAGTAGTCGTCAGGCCAGCGCAGACGCTTTCCCCATCCGATAGAAACGCCAAAGAGTTCAACGTATTTGTCCGGGTCGAGATAGTTCTCGTAGTTGTAGTTGTAAGAGCTACCGTAACCATAGTAGTTATAGTAGTAGTTGTTCATGAGCGCCGAGTTGTAGTAGTTGCTGTTCACGTCGGTCTGCTTAGAGAAGTATGCACCCACTGTGAACTGTATCGGTCGCTTGCCTCCAAACCAGTTGGTAGAGTAAGAAGCATTATACGACTGATAGTACGAACCGTTGGTCTGTGCTCCGAGCGAGAGAGTCTCGCCGTCGCCGATTGGCATGATGCCGCGGTGCTCACGGTTCTTGTTGAACAGGTTGCGCATCGAGAAGTTGTTAAGCTTCAGTCCGATACGTCCGATGACACCCGTCTGTCCCCATCCGAGCGAGAATTCAATCTGGTCGTTAGACTTCTGTACGAGGTTCCAGTTGATGTCCACCGTACCGTCTTCGTAGTTAGGCTGTACATCAGGGTTTACCTGCTCCGGATCGAAGTGTCCCATAGATGCGAGCTCACGGGCAGAACGCTGCAAAGCGTCCTTAGAGAAGAGGTCGCCCGGTTTGGTGCGTAGCTCTCGACGGATAACGTTCTCATATAGACGAGTGTTTCCGTTGATGCGCACACGACTGATATGAGCCTGCTGTCCCTCGTATATACGCATCTCCAGGTCGATGGAGTCGCCCACGATGTTCACCTCCGTAGGAGTGAGGCTGTAGAACAGATAACCGTCGTTCCAGTAGTTGTTGCCCACGGCATCCTCGTCCTCTGAGAGACGTTTGTTCAGAAGTTTCTGGTTGTACACGTC
>DAIOXG010000237.1:0-4962 GCA_036758085.1 Prevotella sp.
TGTCATCTACTACAAGTTCGTCGGGCATCTGGATATTAATCCCACGCAGTGCCATCCGAACTACACTGCCGACATCCGTGAGGGCGTCGCCATTGAGTATGTTTCCTGCGAGCCGTCGGACAGTCTGAAAGAGCTGTTCCCGGAGGGATACGGCGCGTACGATGATTCTTTTGAGGAAGCAAAACCGGAGCAGGCGTAAACCCGCTCCGGACATAAAAACCTATTCATCACAATTCTCATTATAACAAGCATTGACCGCTTCGGCGAATAGTGAACGGGAATGCTTGTTTGGGTCATCATTGTTATTTTTCCTGCGGATGTATAGTGTGTACAGCACGCCTTTCAATCCATTATCTTTTATCCATTGAAAGCGTTCCGGAAGCATATAGAATTCTTGAGACTGTTCTGACCATGAATAAGCATTTTGCTTCTTGTTATAGTGAATGTACTCCTGACAATCGTATCCATCATCGTCTTCATAGTCATTTACAAAAGCAAAATCAACGCTGTGAAGTATACGGGAATTTTTTCGGTCCTTAACTTTGATTGTTAAGACGCGAGTTGAGTCTTCGGCAAAGTCGTAGCCATACCGATGCGCAAATTTATCCAATGATTGCTTGAACAGTAATTTAATCTGTTTTGCAGTGAAGCGATTTTCTTCATCGTTGGGATAAATATTGATGTCAAAATCGAAACCGATATTTGATTTTGCATCATAGGTTATCATATTTCGAGAGTAACTGCCAACAGGCTCATGCTGAAAAGTGTATTGCTTCCGCAAGTCATCATGAACAAGACTGAGAATTTTCATAAGGTCAGAATAGGCAGACTTAACCTGTGGGGAATGTTTGGATATGAACTTGAAATCGTGTTTCATATTATGAATCCTTTCTCTTCCCATGCCGCCCATTCAGCTTTTCCTGCTAAATCACTATAGCATACTCGCAAACGATACCCTTGTCAATACATTTAGGCAAAAAAAGCGGATGTAACTGAAATCAGTTACATCCGCTCGATATGCTGTATTTGCCCCAAACGGTGCGTAGAGGCAGGGTATTTGCCCCAAAAGTACACCAGCGGGCTGCTCTCTCATTCGTCTAAACACTCAGGGTAACGCCACAATCTACCGATCACGCGAGGAAGGCTGGGGACTGTAAAGGATAGCTGGAAAAAAAGAGCTCATCTGAAAGGATGAGCTCTTTTCTGAAACAAAGGATGTCGCGTTCGGGAGCTTACTCTGACACCATCTTTTTCTTGTCCTGATTTCTCACCATGAGCCATCTGACGGTGAGCACGAGGAATACGATGCCGCCGGTATAGCCGCAGTAGGTCATGATGATGTTGACAAGGGTGGCGTAGGGGATGAACATATCCACTATAAACACGCCGATGCCGGCAAGAACACAGGCGAGCTTATACTTTACGGATTTCTCGTCTTTAATAAAGGTGGAAACACAGGTCCAGAGCATGGGGCAGAAGGTGCTGTAGATCGAGAGGAGAATGATCACGGCAAAGACTGCGCCGAGGATGCCGGAAGCGGAGCCGAAGACCTGATTTGCGATAAGGAGGTTGGGGATGGCTGCCTGAGATGACTCTGCAATGTTTCCGAGATGGCACAGGCCGAGGATGCCGACGGTCACTGAGATGGCGGCTGCGCCGATGATGCAGATGACGGTGGTGTATTTTTTCTTATAGCCGCTCAGCTCCTTGCCGATGCTCGACATATATGCGGCAACAAGGAGGATAGAGCATCCGCCGAAGGAGAGACCCGCCAGCACGGGGTTTGCACCCGCCTGAAGAACGCTGACCTCACCGGAGCGGATCAGCTCGATGCCGTTGGAAATGCCGGGGAAATACGTAAAGGCTGAAATGACGCCGAGTATAAAGAGAAAGGTCACGACCACGGGACCTATCTTGCCGATGATGTTCACGATGCCCTGCAGACCAAGCACCGCAGTTCCGACTGCAAGCACGATCGCAATGGCGTAGCCTATCCAGAGCGGAAGTCCCCACTGCTGGAAAAGAGTGTTGCCGAAGCCGGAGATCATAAAGAAGAAGCAGCATGCATTAAATATCCATGCGAAAGCAGTGAATATCTTGCCGACGACCTTTCCGCAATAGAATTCACACACACTGGCAAGGTCTGTCGTTCCGTGGCGTCCGGCATAGGTGTAAGCCATAAAGCAGCAGAACATGACCACGAAGTTTACAACAGCCACGGTGATCGTCCCGCCGACGGAGCCCCAGCTCGAAAAATACTGAACGGACTCCTGTCCGCTCGCCGTTCCCGAGCCTATGAGATAAGCCAGCAGAGCACCTGCAAAGGTTATAAGAAGACCGGGGCGCATTTTTTTGTTTTCCATTAGAATTCCTTCTCCAATCATTAATAATAGGAAGACCGGCTCCATCCCCGCTTGCCCCTGCGAAGATGAATGACTGAAAAGAGAACTCAGTGATTAGTCCACTATAATGTAATTTCGGCTTGATAAATCCATCATATACTATTAGTTTTCTTCTGTCAACAGAAAAACCGTTTAAATTCAGGAAAAAATCTGTAATTGTTATAAATCACGCCGGTATCAGATCGCATTTTTTAGATAGTTTTTATTAAACATTCTGCTTGCATAAAAATCGGAAATCTAATATAATGAAAAAAAGTAACAAATAATGTTCATATATGATAATGCAGTGCGATCAGCCGATCCAGCCGCAGTCAGAGCACATCTATTCTTTAAGAGGTATACCAATGAATGATTTTTCCGCACTTGGCGAACGCCTGAAGGCAATAAGGGACAGCCGTAACTTAAATCTGAGCGATGTATCCGAGCTCACCGGTATCAGCAAGGCGATGATCAGTAAGATAGAAAGAGGCGAATCCGTGCCGACCATCACCACCGTCTGGAAGCTAGCAAACGGTCTGAAGATAACTCTCAACGCGCTCTCAGGTGATGCAGAAAGCGGATATGCCGTAAAAAGCATCGCCGAAATGACCCCCCTGATAGATACCGACGGACGCTTTCAGCTCTACAATATCTTCCCCTTCTCCCCTCTTGACGGTATTCAGGTCTTCTACGGCCGCTTCAACGCCGGCTACCATTACCAGCCGTCCATGTTTATCCATGAGAGCTCAAGAAAGGAATACTGCATCGTTTTCGAGGGTGAGCTGGATGTCGTTATAGGCTCGAACACATATCACATGGAGGCAGGCTGCGGTATAGATTTTGATTCGCATGAGGAGCACGGCTACATCAACAACGGTCAGAGCGACGCTCTCGTCTGTTTTCTCCTGATCTGAGGCGCATTTCTTAAACAGGTTAATATTTAAAGTACATCTGTGCAATCTCTTATTTGAGATTGCACAGATTATTTTTCTCATATAGTAAATTTTCTGTTGACAATAACAAGAGACAGTGATAATATGGTCTCACATAGGAGAATTCGGTCGAAATTTGTCCACTATATTGACTGCATTATCCTTTGCTCGGCTTACACGAAATACCGGTCTGCGGGTCTCCCCTTCCTGCCTCGGCAAGAGCCTGCCCGTCTTCCGCCGCAGTGATCCGGAGCAGACAGCCGGTCAATCTTTCAGACGGTATCTGAAAAATAATAAGGAGAGTGATATCTTGAAGACTATAGCGGTTTTAGGCACGGGTAACATAGCTCAGACGATCTCCGTCGATATGAAGGCCCGTGGGCACGAGGTTCGCCTGTTTGCTCCGCAGTACCTTTTCTCTCGTATACGCTTCATTGCTGAAACTCACGAGATAGAATGCACCGGTGCATTCGAGGCAAAGGAGACTATTGATGTCGTCACCTCCGACATCGACGAGGCTGTCCGCGGCGCGGACTACATCTTCATATGCGTACCGGGCAATCGCCACGAGGAATACGCAAAGCTTCTCAAGGGACATACGACTGCGGATCAGATCGTTATCACCTTCAACGGCTGCATGGCGTCTCTCATCTACAAAAACGTCTGGGGCGACGACGATACCTGTCCCGTTTTCGTAGAGTCAACGATACCTCCGTTCAGCACCAGAAGAGTGGAGCCGGGTAAGGTTCGCATGTTTGAGCGCCATCTGGCACCGATCGCATTCTTCCCTGCGTCGGCAGCGGACAAATATTACGACCGGATCATCGCTGACATTTACGAGTTCCCCGGCAAGTTCGAGGACGTTCTGGAGTGCGGTCTGAGTCTCGTCAACCCGACGGTACACCCCGGTCCCTGCCTTGTCAATCTGAGCAATATCGAGAAGCCCGATTTCACCTTCTTCCTGTATGAGCACGGCTTCCAGCCCTCCGGACTCAAGATCGACGTGCTTCTGAACAAGGAGAGGCTCAGGATCGGTGAGGCCTTCGGCTACAAGATCCACGCACTCGAGGATTTTGCCGGCGTGGATACCATCGACTCCTGGGAGCCCATGTACGCCATGGGACACGGCTGCCATGCGCTGACCTCCATTGCTGGCCCGAACGATATAAACTACCGCTATCTCACCGAGGACATTCCCATCGCCCTCGTCTGCTGGGCATCCATCGCTGACCAGCTCGGCATTGAGACGCCGATCATGGACGCGGTGATAACGCTCATCGGTGTTGCACACGATACGGACTGGTTTGTAAACGGCCGCACCGCCGAAAAGCTCGGACTTTCCGGCAAGACCATCGAGGAGATCAGCCGCTACGCGAAGACCGGCAGGTTCTGATAACAAAAAAACTTATAAACTGATATATCGGATAATTAAAAAAAGAAAGGAACAGCAAACATGAGCAAGAGTTTATTCAGAGAGCTTCTGGACAAGGAAGCATCCCCCGCACTTGGCTGCACCGAGCCTATGATGTTCGCCTTGGGCGGCGCCATCACCCGTAAATATGCACCCGGCAAGGTACTGAGAGTCGATATGGTCGGCTGCGGTCTCATGGTCACCGGTGTTCAGGCTGTCGGCATCCCCAAGACCGGCG
>DAIOXG010000238.1:0-4911 GCA_036758085.1 Prevotella sp.
AGCAGACATCTATCCTCGTATGACGAGCATTCACGACAGCAGCCTATTTGACGATAGCTTCGCAATGGACTGTGTCGGGTGAATAGCAAAAAAACATCCGGTGAACGGTGCTTTGATGCTCTCTTGCATCTCTGCCCGTCCACCGGATGACATTTTTTAAGCTTAAGGATATTCGGAAATATTATCTTATTTCTTGATATTCACCACGTTGCCGGTAGCCTTGTCCTTGATGACATACAGTTTTCCGGCTGGTAGGATGTTGAACACGCCTTTGCCTTCCGCTACGAACTTGCCGTCTACGCTGTATACCTTTATATCGGCATTTTCCAGTCCGCCAGCAATCTGCATTCCATTGATGCCCGTTGTCATGATTGTCACCTTGTTGGATGCCGCCGATTCGCCGTGTGTGTAGACCACCGTGACGAAGTATGTATGCTCAGCCACCGGAATCTGCTCGATGTCGGTGTAGCTGGTCTTGGAGGCGTCAACCTTTGCCACGAACTTGTTGTCGCGGTATATGTTGTAGGCAAGCGGTGTGGCATCGTAGTTTTTCACGCCGATATACGTGATGTCGTCGAGCATGAACATGAACTTGTCGTTTGACACGCAGCGGATAGCGAAATACTTAGCGCCCTCTGGCAGGTCTACGCTGACTTCCGTCCACTGTGTCTGCGGTGCTTCCCTCACATCGCCGATACGCTGGAACGACTTGATGTTCTTGTCGGTCGATGAGTAAAGCACCTCGTAGTTCTCCAGTCCGTAGTTGTTCGATTCAGTCTTCACCCAGAACGATATTGTCTGTGCCGTTCCCGGAAGCTCAGGCGAAATCAGCCAGTCGTCGTTTGCCTTCTGGTATGCGCTGAAGCTTGCGAGATACTGTTTTCCAGTGTGTGGTGCGAGCATGTCCGCCTGCTGTGCGTCGGCATCCCAGTCTGTTGCCGTCGGGTTGAACACGATGTATGCAAATGGCTGTCCGTTGTTCGGGAATGTCGCTCCGCCGCCGAATCCGTATGTCTGTGCCTTGTCGCCATCGTAAAGCGTCCACGGTGAGAGTGACTGGTATGTGAACGGATCATATTTCTCGAAGCTCTCGGTCACAGGTGTACCGTCGGCAATCTCCTCTGGGTCTGTCCATGAGAGTTTCACGCCCTCGCCCTCAACGGCAACTGCCGTGAGGTCGTTAACTGGTGTTCCGTCTATCGGCTCCACTGTGATGGTCTTTGTGGCGATGTTGTCGGCCTGGTTGCCGTCCTTGTCGAATACCACTTCTCCCTTGAGCTCTGTGGTCTCAGATGCCATGTTTGCCTTCCATGAGAAGTGTACAATGCCACTCATGCCGGCATTGAGCACAAGGTTCGATTTTGAGTCCACGAGCGTCTTTCCGTCGTAGAGGTTCACTGTGAAATTCTCCGCATCGTTGGCGCCGATGTTGTCCACGAACACGTCAACCGTGTTGTCTGCACCCGCCGTGACGCTTTCCGGAGCGATGAGCTTGGCAGTGAGGTCGTAGTCCTTCTGGTCAATCACCTTTATAGCGTCCAATACGAGCGGCATTTCGAGTTCGCTGCTCGTCAGCTTTATCTTCGGAACGACGTATTCCTCATTCTTGAATTGCGATAGGTCTATTGTCATTCTCTGCCATCCTTTGTTCACCTTGTCGGTCTTGAAGTTTACGCTCTGCATCACCTGGTTCACAGCCTGCGGAGCCTTGTCTACAACGGCGTCAATCTGCATGTTGTAGCCTGGCAGACAGAGATAATGGAACATGAGTACTGGTCTTGTGGTTCCGGCGAGGGAAATCTTCGGCAGGTTCACCCATGCGTAGTCGCCCTTCGCCTTGGGTGCGAAATAGAGACAGCCGTTGTCCTGGTCGGCGGAGAGTTCACTGGCGAGGCTCACGCCGTTTTCGCCGTTGCGCTCTGTCCAGAGATACACCGCTTCCAGTTCTCCGTTAGGGAATGATTCCATGAATGGCATTGCCACAGGAGCACCCTTCACCATGAGGTTTGACGGCACTGGAGTGCTCTCGCCGCCGGCGGAGATCGCACCGATGTAATAACAGAGCAGCGACGGTTCGCCTGCTGACGGGTCTACGTCGTCGAATGTGACGGATGTGGATGTGAGACCATTCAGATAGTAATTCAGATAGCCGTCATTCACCGTATATATATTATAGGTGAGCTTGTCCGGATTCATGTATTCGCCGTTTGCTCCGGCGAGCGGTGCCTTCCAGCTGCCTGTCACCTTGGTAATCTCGTCGGCAATCTTGAAGTCGGTCGGTTTGTCGGGCACATCCTCGCCCACGAAAGCCGAAGCCTCGGCGAGCTTGCCGTAGCCGTTCTCGTCAAATACGGTCACCACGTAGGTGTTCGTTCCGTTCTGACAGGTTTTGTCCACTACCGACTGTGCGCTGCCCGGGGCTGGGTTGTCGATGGTGGCGATGAGTGTTCCGTCTCGCTTCACCACGGCTTTCTTTATCGCCGCAAGAGCCTGTCCGTTCACTCTCTTCGTCGGGCACTTGAAGCTGATTCTCGCCTTCAGTTCGCCTTCGTTGGCGGCTTTCACCACGAGGTCGGTCACTGCTTCCGGAGCCGTTTCGTCCATCACCTGGTCGATGCCGATGCTTCCGATGTATATGCAGTACATGTTGGCATCGCTCACGGCATGCACGCCGAAGCGGTATACGCCGTCATGTTCAATCTTTACGGTGCGTGTTATGAGCGAGTCCTCCATCGATGTGATGTGGATGGAGTCAGACATCGATTTGAACGTAGCCACGTCGGTGCTCTCGCCGTATCCGAGCATTATCTTCTCGCGGTATTTGTCGATTCCCTTCTTTGCCGTGATGGAGAAGGTGTAGTCCTGTCCGCCCTTGAGCTTCACCGGCGGCGTGATGAGCCAGTCGTCGGCCTTGTTGTAGAAGTTGTATACGTACTTGGCGTATTTCCCTTCTGTTTTCCATGTGCTTGCATCAGCATTCACATTCACCACCTCGCAGATGTCAAACTTCTGTGCGGTGGAGAAATCCTGTGAGTATGGAGCCTCCATCGGATTGCCCACTACCACCTTGTTGGATATGCGTCCCTTACCCATCATGTCGCCGTTGTATGCAAACACGGCGTATTTATAGGCTGTGAGCGGTTGGTCTGACGGCAGGTCCACGGTGAGGCTTGTCCCCTTCACCTTGTCTGCCACTTCGTTCATATCGGGGTATGTCGCCACCTTATATGATATGTTCTCCGGCTTCAGCAGTCCGGCGTTCACGCCCATAGTGGACGCTGTCCATGTCAGCGTTGCCTTCTGTGTTGTTTCGTCGTAGGCGAGCTTCACGTCGGTCGGCGGCTGCGGAGTGTCCGGTCCGATATATGCCTTCACCTGTGCCTCGGGACTCTTGCCCACGCTGTTCGTGGTATACACCGTTACGGTTGTCATGCCCGGGTCCACGGTGAGGTCTACGCTCACCGGAGTGGCTGCCTCTCCCTTGCCCGTAGCCACCTGCGTGCCGTTCACGAGCAGTGTGTAGTCCAGTTCGCCCGTCAGCTTGTCGCCGGCAAAGGTTCTCTTTGGCAGTGTGAACACAGCCTTTCCTGTGGTAGCCTCGGCTGCGAAGATAAGGTTGAGGTCGTTGATGCGCGCCGGTGCCCCGTCTTCAGCCTCGGGCTCCGGTATATGGAGGGCGGTGAATTCCTCGTTGTCAGCGAAAGACCCCACCGTTGTTCCTGTTCCTGTCTCGGTGTTTACCTCGATGAGTTCCGAATATGAGAAGCCCAACGATGAAACCATTGCCGCCCAATACATCTTGCCGCTCTTTGGGTCGAAGGCTGCGCTCTGCAGGTTTGTCGTTGGGGTGACTCCCGTCGGTCCGACGAGTGTTTCGGTGGCTTTCGCCTTGTCTATACGGTAAAGTCCGCCGTCGTTCTTTATGGCGAAGAGCTCTCCCTGCGGACTGCACGCCATGGCGAGATAGCTGTTCTGGAGTGCTCCGATGTCTTTTCTCGTCAGACTCTCGTAGTCTATGGTGGATAGCTTGCGCGACACGGCCTGTCCCTGGTCGTTGAAGTCGTAGCAGATGGCGTAGTTCTTTCCGCTCACGGGGTCGTGTGTCACGGCAGTGGATACGAGCGACATGTCCTCGAGTGTCTCTATCGCTTTCTGCTCCCATGTCTTGGTGTCATATGCCACATAATATACTGTTGTGCCGAACCATGCCGACGTTTCGTAGCTCACTCCGTGGAACGTGTTGTCGTATACCGTTCCTCCACCGTTTATATATAGATATCCGTCAACTTCCGAAAGAATTGAAGGATTGATGGACTGTGAAGCCTTGAACGAGTAGAAACCGTAAGGGACGGTTCCGCCCTCGTCGTAGATATCGTCCCAGGAGTCGGCATACACGAGGCTTCCCCATAGGGTCAGCGGGCGTGCGCCAGCTTTCATCATCATTTTCTCTGGCAGAACAGGCTTGCGCCTTAGTCTGTCGGGCATCTGATGGATGGGCGACTTCTTCATCACTTTCATCGGCTGTGGGATGCCGAGGTCATTGACCTTCGGATCTCCGATTTTAGCCTTAAGCTTCTCGATTCCCGTCAGCTGCCTTTCCTGCAACGGCATATTGCCGCTGATATTGGTCTGTGCAATGAGTTGCAATGGCAACATCAGGAGAATCAGGGATACTAATTTCGCATGGATGTGTTTTACCATAATCTTACATCGTTTTGATAGTTAATTATTCTATTCGGTAGCAAATATACATAAAATTAATGTACCCGACATAAAAACGCCTGATTTTTTACTTTAAATCCCTGCATTTCGTCCTTTCTTCGGGTATTTTTATACATTTCGCAAGTATTATTTGCGTGATTCTAAAAAAAAGTAATATATTTGCAGAGATTTAAATAGTTATCGACAATA
>DAIOXG010000239.1:0-4908 GCA_036758085.1 Prevotella sp.
GCTGGTATTTGGTATTATTGCCCGGTAACGCAGGCAACACAGTGGCGGCTCCGCGATAGACCATACCCTACTCTTTCGCCTTAGCGCCGAGCTTGACGAGCCATGGTCCGCCGATGGTGCAAGCCACTCCGATGATGATGAATGGGATGGAGAGAATCTGTCCCATGTCGATAGGAAGCCCTGATCCGAAAGCTACCTGCACCTCCTTGGTGTATTAGATGAAGAAACGGAAGTTGAAGATAAGCGCGAGATCAAGGCCGAAGAAGAATCCTGTGCCTACCCAGTTGTGGTGCTTCTTCCAGAAATGCCACATCACGAAGAAGAAGATGGCGTAGACTATGGCTTCGTAGAGCTGTTCTGGATGGCGTAGCAGCATATCTACCCTCTCGAAGATGAATGCCCAAGGCACATCTGTCACCTTGCCTATCCTGACTTCGTCAATGCGCCCCCCAAATTAAAAATGGTCTTTTGACAGGTCGAAAAGTGACATGATAGTACGGTGCTTATCGGTTAGGAACAATGTTTTTGTGAAGAACGCCACATTCTCTGGCATCCGTATCTTTATTGTCGTGATTGTTTTGGCGACATCAAGCACATGGTCAACACTCATTTCTATTTTGTTGATTTCTATAAGTCTCTCTAATTCCTTATATAGTATAAGACAAATACCTTCTGCATCAACTTCTCAAATTATATTTGTCTATAATTGTCAGTATTGTCGTTTTTAAAACAAATGAAAAAAGGCTCCATCGGTCGTTTATATTGCGACCGAAAGAGCCTCTTCGCTATCCTAAATCTAACCTATTACAATTACTGTACAACAGCGCTATCTACAGTAGCTTCTGCGTTCTCTGCAGTTGCATTACTTTCTGATTTAGCAGGAACCTCAGTTGCAGCATTCTCTGTTGCAGCATTCTCTGAAACAGTTTCTGAAGCATTCTCTGAAGCAGCTGTAGTGTCTACAGGAACTGCAACTTCTACTGCTCCCTGCTTTGCAGAGTCTGTTACTACAGAATCAGACTGAATGACATCGTTTGACTCGAACTGCATTGCTGACTGATTAGCGAATACGTTGCTAACACAAACCATAACCATTGCCGAAACGGCTGCGAACATAAACTTTCTCATAATCTTAATGTTTTTATTGTTATTATTATTTTGTTGTCTTATTCACTAGTAATAAGGACAAGATGCGTGCCAAAAAGTAACACAAGTATATACATCATTGATTATAAGCAAGTTAACTAAGAACCCCATTTTCCACAAGTTGTGGAAAGTGGGGAAATATTGTGGAATAATTCTACAATTAATTGTGGAATGCCATTTTTCTACACTAAAGTAGACCTATGATAGGTCGCCTCTATTCGTATTTCTTGTGGAATATCCACAGACAGATAGCGCCAGCCAATACCAATGGCACACCAATAAGGGCAGGATAGTTGAAACCTAAGTTCATCGACACAGGAATACCACCAAGCAAAGCGCCAAGGGCATTGCCGGAATTGAATGCTGCCTGGATGCAACAGCCACCAAGCATCTCGCCTCCTTCGGAATGTTTTACTATCAGATATTGCTCTGGCGAACCAACACCAAAGAGACAAACGCAGGTGAGGAACATCAACAATGCTACAGCCAATGGATTGGCAGAGAAGAAGAAGGTGAGCAACAAGGACATAGCTGAGGTTAGAAGATAGCAACTGGTGATGCGACCAGGCTTGAACCTATCTGCCAACGGTCCGCTACTAAGATTTCCTACCACCATGCCAAATCCTGCGAGAATCATTAGTAGAGATATGCTCGAGGCACTAAATCCGCCTTCCATCTGGAGCAATGGAGATATATAACTAAACCAACAAAGCATGCCGGCACTACCCAAGAATGTAGCAGAAATGATTAGCCATGGAGCAAGGTTGCGCAAGAAACGAAACTGCGCTTTCATACCATTATTGGCAAGGGCTGCCACATTTGGCACCCAACGATATATCATATAAAGGGTGAGGAGTCCTAACACTATAGACATCATAAATGGAACACGCCAAGAGAGATTATGACTTAAGAATGTACCAAATGGCACGCCAATCAAATTAGCAAATGGCATACCTGCACACATCATTGCAACCGCACTTGTTCCCTTGCCCTCTTTGGCTATCTTGACAGCAACGATGGCACCTGTACCGAAGTAGGCTCCATGAGGTAGACCTTGGATAAATCTGGCACATAGCAAGAGCCAAAAACTTGGAGCTATAGATGCTATAGCCGCTCCAATTGTGATGAGAGAGGTAAGGAACATTAATATATTCTTAGGTCGATACTTATGCATTAGTATCAACGAGAAAGCTCCGGCACATACACCCAAAGCATAAATAGAAATGAGATGTCCAACTTGCGGAATAGAAACGTTCATGTCGTGAGCTACATCAGTAAGAATACCTTCGATAATAAATTCAGTCATGCCAAGGGTGAATGTTCCTAAGGCAAGTGCAAAGAGTCCTTTTTTCATTTTTCGTGTGTGTGTATGAAATAATATCCTAAAAACTATTATTGGTGGCTGTGTTCTTCCACCTTATTGTATATAAGCGGCTGCAAAGTTACCACATTTTTTGCAAATGGCAAAAATGAGGTAGGAATGCTATTTCATTTAATCCCATATAAAAAATCCAATCCTGGCACCGCTGCATCTCTCTCAAATATGACTTCTACAAAGATGGTGCAAGTTGAAGGCTGAACATCAAGCAACGCTTGAATGTTATGCTTAGGCGTAGCCCGCCTTATCAAAAGGCACAAGACGAATGAAGCTGCTGGACTCAAATGAAATCCGGCAGCTTCGAGATGTGTGTATATTTGAGGTGAATGGGATTGAGGTGTATATGTAAAAGTTATATCTTGTTAAAGGTTGAATTGAGCAATATAGTTTCTCGCTAAAAATCTATAATTTTGCATTATAAGCAATATATTGACTGTATGGAAGAATTGAATCAATTAAAACTTGTATTGGTAAAGAATAAAAAGACCAATAAATGGCTTGCGGAACAGTTGGGTGTTAATCAAACTACTGTTTCAAAATGGTGTACCAATACGACACAGCCTGATTTGGCAACACTGAAGCGAATTTCAGAGTTGCTGAATGTCAATGTAAGTGAAATAATTAACTTTGACTAAATCTATATTTATGGGAAATTCTAACTTCAATGAGAATACCAGGGTACAAGTGCCTGCAGCTCTCCATCTATGTAAGTTGGGCTATACCTACTTGGACAATATCAATGCATATGATACCAAGACTAATATATTGATAGACGTTTTTCTGAATGCAGTCAAACGTCTGAATCCGTCTTTGTCAAGTCAGGAAGTCTCTTTGTTGTTTTCAAAGATTGTAAACGTTGCAAACAATGATGATTTAGGACGCGAGTTTTACCAGATGCTTTCTTCAAATAGCGGAATAAAACTTATTGACTTTGACAATCCTGAAAACAACGATTGGCACGTCACCACAGAATTTACTTGTGAAAACGAAGATACGGAGGACAATTTCCGTCCTGATATCACCTGTTTCATCAATGGAATGCCACTTGCTTTTATTGAAGTAAAGAAACCAAATAACCACGAGGGTATCTTGGCTGAGCGTGAACGCATCAATACACGAATGAGCAAAACATGTTTCCGTCGCTTCTTCAACGTTACGCAGTTGATGATATTCTCCAACAATCAGGAATACGACAATGAGAGCCGTGTGCCTATTCAAGGTGCATTCTATTGTAGCTCTGCCAATGGCAAGGCTTTCTTCAATGTGTTTCGTGAGGAGAACAAAACGTTTGTTACCAATTATCCCTATCAGGAAATAACGGATGAAGACGAATATAAGGTATTGAAACACCGTAACTGTGTAGTCATCAAGAACCTTAAGGAGTATCAGACCAACAAGGATGTCAACACCCCTACCAACCGTATCATAACCTCCATGCTGAGCAAGGAGCGTTTTCTGTTCCTGCTTCGTTATGGCATAGCATACGTTGAGCGCAAGGTGGAATTGGAGGACGGCACACAGGGCACCACGTTGCAAAAGCATATTATGCGCTATCAGCAGATGTTCGCCTCTTATGCCATCCGTCGCACCCTAAATAATGGGATAAAGAGCGGTATCATCTGGCATACACAGGGCAGCGGAAAAACGGCTCTTGCCTATTACAGCGTGCGCAGTCTGACGGATTTCTTTGCACGTAAAAACATAGTGGCAAAGTTCTATTTCATAGTCGACCGTATCGACCTTATGGAACAGGCTACCGACGAATTTGCCGCCCGTGGTCTTATCGTGCATAATGCCAAGAGCCGTGAAGAACTAATGAAGGACATTGCAAGCCGGTCTATCACACAGAACAATGAAGGCAAGTTGGAGATCATGGTGGTCAACATCCAAAAGTTTAAAGAAGACAAGGCGAAGGTGCAGGTTGACGACAGCTATAGCACCAACCTGCAACGTATATTCTTTATCGACGAGGCACACCGTGGATATAATCCAAAGGGAAGTTTCTTGGCGAATTTGCTCGAAGCTGACAAAAACGCTGTGAAGATAGCCCTCACTGGCACGCCGCTTCTCAAGGAGGAGCGTGAGTCTTGGCGAGTGTTTGGCGACTATATCCATACCTACTATTACGACAAGTCAATTGCTGACGGCTATACTTGCAAACTTATGCGTGAGCCTGTCGAGACGATATACAAGGAGAAGATTGAGGACATCCTCGACAAACTGGCGGGAAGTGTGCAGGTTAAGAAGTCTGACATTGACCGCAACAAGATTATCGAGGATGACAGCTATCTCAATGCGTTGCTCGACTATATAATATCTGACTTCCGCCGTTTCCGCAGGGAGCAGAACGACGATTCTGTCGGAGCGATGATTGTCTGCAAGAC
>DAIOXG010000240.1:0-4891 GCA_036758085.1 Prevotella sp.
ATTCCTCTTTCCTAATTCCTCTTTCCTAATTCCTAATTCATTGAATTCTAATTAATTTCAGCTTTCTCCAAGAGTTATTACTTCGCAGTCGGTGAACTTATTGCCGTCTATTGTTAGACGAACCAAAGTACGTTCCTTGTGCCACCCCTGAATACCGGCAGCACCGGGGTTGATGTGCAGGAGATTAAGGGTCTTGTCGTATTTCACTTTCAGAATATGGCTGTGGCCACTAATGAAGAGCTGCGGCGGCATGGCGTAAATCTGCGAACGAATACTCGCATCGTAGTTGCCGGGATAGCCTCCGATGTGTTTCATCAAGACATCCACATTCTCACACTTGAAACGAAGTTTCTCCGGGAACATGAGCCGCAAGTCGCCACCATCACAGTTGCCGCATACAGCACGCAACGGACGGAAGTCGGCAAGCTTCTCCGCAACTTCAGTAGAACCGATGTCGCCAGCATGCCATATCTCGTCGCATGGCTCAAAATATTTCAGGTATCTGTCGTCCCAATATGAGTGGGTATCGCTGATAATTCCGATTTTTTTCATTGTTTTTGTTTTTTCTTGGAGAACACGGGGTAATCTTAGAGCTGAGAGTTCTGAGAGAACTGAGATTACAGACAGAACTGACGGAGAACTGAGAATTAACCGATATTAAGCACCTTCTGAATAAACTCCTTAATATAAGCCTCGGTAGCCTCAAGACCGAGCAAGGAAGTATTTATACAGAGGTCATAAGAAGAACTGTCGCCCCATTTCTTTCCCGTATAATAATTATAATAGGTGGAGCGTTCCTTCTCACCATTCTCGATAACCTTCAGCGCCGCGTTCTCATCACACTCCTTGCGTTTGCGTATTTCCGCCACGCGGTCGTCGATATCAGCAGTTATGAACACATTAACCACATTCTCGAAATCTCTCAGCACATAGTCGGCACATCTGCCCACGAATACACACGACCCCTCAGAAGCCAATTTGCGAATAGTATCGCTCTGTATTTTGAAAAGTCCCTCTTGAGAGAAATCATTATCATAGAAGCTGCCGTCGCCGACAAAAGGCGTGTGCATGTGGAAGAGCGAATGGAAGAAACCCTTTTGCTCGTCGTTCTGCTCAAAGAACTTTTCGCAGAATCCACTTTCCTTGGCAGCGAGCGAAAGTAGCTCGCGGTCGTAGAACCCACATTTAAGATCGTCTGCAAGCATTTTGGCAATAATTCTGCCACCGCTACCGATCTGTCGTCCTACATTGATTATAATTTTCTTATTTCCCTCCATTTGCCAAATTAATTTTATGTTGTTTTTTGAATTTACTCATATATGTTACCATCAGTACCCCAGCAACGATTTCCGCAATAAGGTCGGATATAGGCATAGCCCACCAAATACCGTCTACCCCCAGGAAAGGCGGCAGAATAATCAGCATCGGCAACAAGAATATCATCTGTCTCGACAAAGACAGGAACATACTGACCTTAGCTTTACCGATGCTTTGGAAGAAGTTGGCAATAACCATCTGCGAGCCTACCAGAACGAACGAAGCCATCATAATGCGCAGTCCGTTTACCGACAGAGCGATAAGCTGCTGATCGGTAGTAAACAGCCTTGCACAAGGTTCCGGCAAAAATTCAGCCACAAGGAAACCCGTAGAAGTAATACACGTACCGGCAATTACAGCGAGTTTAAGTACACGCATAAGCCTATCGAGCTTCTGAGCACCGTAGTTATAGCCGGCAATAGGCTGCATGCCCTGGTTAAGTCCCATATTTACCATAACGAAGATGAAGCAAACCTTATTGGCTATTCCGTAAGCACCGACGGCGAGGTCGCCACTATATTCCAGTAATCCCTTATTGATAAATATCACCACGATGCACGCACAAACGTTCATCGAGAACGGCGACATTCCGATGGCAAGAATATTCTTCACGATGTCCTTCTTCGGTCGATAAATGCCCCGTTCGAGATGAAGCAACTCGTTCTTATTGGCGAAGATACGCATCTGCCATACGAGAGCAAGCACCTGTGAGAGTATTGTGGCATAAGCAGCACCCTGGATACCCATGTGTAAAGGGTAAATGAAAATCGGGTCGAGAATAGTGTTGAGCACTACGGTGAATATCGTGGCATACATAGCCTGCCGCGGTCTTCCGGCAGCGCGGAGCACGGCATTCATACCGAAATACATGTGAGAAAATACATTTCCGAGCAGCACGATAATCATATAGTCGCGGGCATAAGGAATAGTCTGTTCGCTGGCACCAAAGAAATAGAGAATAGGATCAAGGAATATCAAGGAGATAATGCTGAAGGCGATACCGATGATAAGGTTGAGCGTAACGGTATTTCCGAGTACACGCTGCGCCGTTTTGTAATCTTTCTGTCCGAGTTTCACCGAGATACACGTTGATGCTCCCACTCCCACTCCTGCTCCGAAGGCGGCAGCAAGGTTCATAAACGGGAAAGTAAGGGCAAGACCGCTGATAGCCATCGGACCAACGCCTTGTCCGATGAAGATACTGTCCACCATATTGTATAATGATGAAGCAGTCATGGCGATTATTGCCGGCAAGGAATACTGCATGAGCAGTTTGCCGATTGGTTTTGTTCCTAATTCTAATGTTGCTTTATTGTTCATTGTTGTTGTTATTTGATGGGAGGACTGGGAGGACTGAGGGGACTGGGAGATATAGGACTAATAAGACCAATAAGACTAATAGGACCGATAAGACTAATAGGACCAATAAGACTAATAGGACCGATAAGACTAATAGGACCGATAAGACCAATATCACCATAGACCAGGGAAATCCTTTATTCTATCAAGAATATGTCGTCGCTGTCAGTGTTGCTGTCCTCCTGCGGCTTTGGCTTCGGAGGATTCTTCAGATTGCCCTTTTCGTCGAACATACCGTAGGTTGTGCGAAGCACGATGAACTCCGTTCTACGGTTGAGCTGATTACAGATCTCCTGTTTCTCCTTGTCGAGTTTCTTTATGAAATCCTCTGTCAGCACATCGCCCTCCTTGAGCCATGGATATTTCTCTGTTAGTTTCTTGCGGATAGTCTTAGGCTTGAGCTTTCCATAGCCTACGGGAGTAAGGCGGTCGGCCTTGATGCCCTTGGCTATAAGATACTTGACCACAGCCTCAGCCCTACGCTGCGACAGTGTCTTGTTGTAAGCCTGACTACCTTTATAGTCGGTGTGAGCACTAAGCTCAATCGTAACATTTGGATTTTCGTTGAGCAGTTTCACGAGTTCGTCGAGTGCCGTTTCCGATTCTTTGCGGAGCGAATACTTGTCGAAGTCATAGAAGATATTGTCGATGAGCACCGGCACACGGATCGATGCGAGCGGGAACTGCAACACGTGGTCTTCCGACTCCTTCGACGGCTTGATGCTAATCTCCTCTTTATGGTTGAGGAAACCCTTGCAGGTAGCAAGCAGCACATAGTCTACGCCAGGCTGCACGACCTCCGTAAAAGAGCCGTCGCCCTTTACGCTCAGCGATTTGTTAGTACCGTCGTTTCCAACGAGATATACCTGAGCGGCAGGCAGTTCGTAGCCCTCCATTTCATAAACCCATCCCGTAATGGTCTGTACGATTTCCGGCTTCTCAAAGCTGTATATATGGTCCCATCCTCTTCCGTCGCCACGGTTTGAGGAGAAGAATCCGCGGTTGTGAGCCCCTTCGAAAGTCATTCCGAAGTCATCCCCCTGAGAGTTGAGCGGATATCCGGGGTGTTCAAGCACAACCCTTCTCTTTGTCTTGTCGTATTTAGCGATAAAGATGTCGAGTCCTCCAAGTCCCGGATGCCCATTGCTCGAGAAGTAGAGGTCGCCATTAGGTCGGAAAGTCGGGAACATCTCGTCGCCCGGCGTATTAATCGGTTCGCCGAGGTTCTCCACCCCGCCAAGTCCCGCAGCCGTAATTCTAACCCTCCAGATATCGAGACCGCCCTTACCTCCCGGCATGTCAGATGCGAAATACAGCCATTCCCCATCCGGCGAAACGGCAGGATGAGCGAAGCTTGAGAGCGTATCTCGCGTAACATCCAGTTTGGTAGCCTTGCTCCATGCAGCATCCGAGCGGTTAGAAGTAACGATAGTGGCATAGCGAGGATAAGACGGGTCGCTGACACACTGCGTGAGATACATCATGCGCTGGTCTGGCGAGAAGCAGCAAGCACCCTCGTCGAATTCCGTGTTCAGTCCAGAAGTTATCTGCTGTGGCTTTCCCCATTTCCCCTTTTCATCTTTCTGGGCGTAGAAGATATCGCCATTCTTCGTACCCGTAATGCCGCTCAGTTCATCGCCTTCAGCTTCATTTCTCGTGGATGTGAAGAAGAGCTGGTCGTATTGGTCACCGCAGAACATCGGGGAGTAGTCGGCACGCCTCGAATTAAAGAGGTCCATCTTCTTTACTATATACTGCGCCCCCTGGGCTTTAACGTCCTTAGCCGTAAGAGCCGACTGCAGTCCGTTCTTCGCCAGTTCATTTCCCGGCATAGAGTCGAGCACCAACCGGAACTGCTGTTCAGCCTCCTTATAGTTTCCGTCTTTCAGCAGCGCCCGTGCGAAGGCGAGATGCGTATCCAGACTGTCTGTCTTATAGCGGATAGCGTTGCGGTAGGCAGCAATCGCCTTTTGGTTAAAATTAATGCGGTCGTAGCAAAGCGCCATCTTTGCTGCATATTTTCCGCGCAACGCCTTGTCTTTCGGTTTTGTTGCGCTATAAGCTTTTTTATATTGAGCCGCGGCATCATAGTATTCTCCGAGGGCAAGGAATTTCTCACCCTTCTTGAAGCTCTTCTCGGCGCCACAGCCCACGAGCAATACTGCTGCAATCAGCAGTATCCATAAGCGCATGTATATATTTTTGTCATTCTTCA
>DAIOXG010000241.1:0-4877 GCA_036758085.1 Prevotella sp.
CTTTGGCTTCGCTGACTGCTGCTTTCATTGCCTATAAGATTGCGGTGAACGCTTCAAACATTGCCTTCAAGGCGCATTATGCGTGGCTCGTCATTTCCAAGGCTGCGACTACGGCATACAAGACTACGGTTGCCACATTGCACGCTGCACACCTTTTGTTGCAGATGGGTCTCGCCAAACTGCAGGGCAATTGGGTGCGACAGTCATGGCTGATGTCGGACCTCAAAAAGCAGGGTGCTCTGCTCGCATCGGGCTATGGTGCGATAGCAGCCGGAGCCATTGCTCTCGGTGCGGTTCTGTATAAGTTATACAAGAAGATGACGGAGGTGTCGCAAGCAGAAAAGGACTTGCAGGAGATACGCAAGCGTGGACAGGAGGGCATCATCGACGAGAAGAACAAGATTGATGCTCTTATTGCGGTGGCTCGCGATGAAACGCAGTCGCTGAAGGACAGACACACGGCGATTGATGCGCTCAACAAGATTATCCCGAACTATAATGCCCAGTTGGATGATACTACGGGCAAGTATAAGGAGAACAAGAAGGCTCTTGATGATTACTTGAAGTCGTTGACTCGCAAGTATGAGATTGAGGGTGCCAAGGATAAGTTGCGTGATATCGGAAAGCAGCGTGTCGACCTTAATCTGGAAAAGCAGAGGCAGGAGCGTGTCGTGGCCATGGATGAGATGGAGGCAAGGACGGAAACGGTTATGCCTGGTCAGGAGGGAAAGGTGGTGCAGTTGGGTGTCAACTCGTTGCGTGCCTCGAACAGACGTGCGCTTGCCAAGACAAAGGAGGACCTGGCGGAGCTTGACCAGCGTGAGGCGAACATCTTAGGCATATATGGCGAAGACATCAAGAAGGAGGCACTCAATGACGCGAAGAAAGAACAGAAGCAGGAACAGCAGACGCAGAACCCTCCATACACGCCTCCTAAGACGGACAAGAAGACGAAGACGGAGGATGTGCTGAAACCGCAGAAGGACTGGAAGACCAGGGAGCAGGCTCTCAACCGCATTGCGTATGCCAAAGGTGAGAAGGACTTCGAGGAGTACACGAACCGCATGACAGAGATTGATATGGAGTACAATCAGAAAGTTATGGCTAATGGCAAAGCTACGAGTGAACAGAAGCTGGAAGCGGAAGCAGCATACTATGAGGCAAAGAAGAAACTCGCTGATGACAAGAACACGCAATCGGCGAAGCAGGAGAACAACTACTATAATGAACTTGTTGCTACGGAGAAACAACGGTACATTGATGGTAAGGTAGACCAAAAGACGTTTGATGATGCGCTCGAACTCATGGAGTTGGAGCATCTGCGCCGTCTGACGAAGGTCTACACGGACGGTTCTAAGGAACAGCTGCAAGCGCAGAAGAATTATCAGAATAAGCTCGTTGAAAACCAAAAGCGTAATCAGAAGACCGTTGAGGACAACGAAAAGAAGCATCAGAAGGAGCTTGCCAAAATCAAAGAGGACTACTTCGGGGATAACAAGTCGGAGAAGAAAGAGAAATACACCAAAGATAGTGCTGCCCTCGATGAGGTTTTCAAACAGGAGATAAAGGCTGCTGGCGACGATGCTAAGGAGAAGCTGCGCATCGAGGAAGCGTATCAAAAGGCAAAGGTGGCACTGGCGAAGAAGTACGGCCAGGAGTACAACGACACAAGCAAGAACTTTCTTCAAAACATGACGGAGGACATCACGGAATGGCTGAACTCGGACCTCGGACAGGCGGTGCAAGGGTCATTCGACACGCTGACGTCGGGTATGTCTTCAATATTTTCGGGCATGACCTCGCTCATTCAGGCGGAACTGGAGATACAGACTGCTGCCATCGAGAAGCGGTATGACAAGGAGATATCGCAAGCGGAGGGCAACAACTACAAGGTGAAGAAGCTCGAGGAGCAGAAGCAGAAGGAGCTGGCAAAGAAAAAGAACGAGGCAAACAAAAAGATGTTTGCCATGCAGGTAATTCAAGCGGTGGCGCAGACGGCACAGAACGCCATCTCGGCGTATGGCTCGGCAGCGGCAATTCCGCTTGTGGGTTATATCCTGGCACCAGTGGCTGCTGCAATGGCGGTGGCAGCTGGAGCTATTCAGATTGCTGCAATCAAAAAGCAGCAGCAAGCGAGTGAAAGCCAGGGCTATGCAAAGGGTGGCTTCACTCCGAAAGGTTCCAAGTTCCAAGAGGTGGGCGTGGTTCATGCCGGGGAATGGGTGGCATCGCAGGAGATGCTTGCCAACCCAGTTGCGCGTCCCATCATCAACGCCCTGGACTATGCGCAGCGGACTAACACCATCGGATCCTTACGAGCAGATGATGTTAGTCGGACTATTGCGCCTGTTGCATATAGCACGCCACAACAGCAACAGCCTATCATCGTGCAGCAGCAGTCGGACGGACTGGCTACGGCTGCAATCGTGCAGAACACAAAGGCTATGCAGAGTTATGCTGATACGATGAAACAGTTGGAGAAGCGATTGAGCGAGCCTTTCGTCACGGTGAACACGGTCACGGGTGACACTGGCATCAAGCAAGCGCAGGACGAGTATAGTATTTTAATGAGAAACAAGACTCCTAAATCAAGACGTAAGTAATATGGAAATAATAATCAATGGCAAACAAGCCTATCTGAAGAAGAACACTTCGTTTGACTTCATCTTCGAGAACCGTCTGTTTACGGGTAGCGACAGCTACACCTTGACAATTACGTTTCCACTAAAGGGATGCGCCCGAAATATAGCCATCTTCGGGCACATCCACAGAGCGGATGTTATCAAGTCAAAGGTGGTATTTGACTGCGACATCCGTGACGGCGCTTTCCTGAAGTCTGGCTCCATCACAATAACAGAAATATCGGACGTAGAAGTAAAAACGCAATTCCTGGAGGGTCGCAGCGAGCAGAACTTTAACGAAACGTTTGACGATATCTATCTCAATGAAATGGATTTGGGATATCCTACCAAGCGCGATAATCTTATAGCAGCAGAAGCCTTCAAACCATATCCAACGAACAACTGGGTGCCGTTGCCGTGGGTAAACAACTATTCCGGCAATCTGCAGAATGCTGTTACCACATCTGTCCATTTCATCACTGGCTTCGAGAATGTCAAAAGCACTCTTTCGTTCCAGCCATACTTATTGTATATCTTGAAGCGTATTTGTTCGCAATTGGGGTATGAGGCGAACTTTGCAGAACTGGAGCAATCGCAATATAAATATCTCTTGATTTGCAATACGCTTCCGGCTGCATGGGCTGCGTGGAACTTTGCCATTGCATTGCCTCATTGGACATTGAACGAGTTTTTTGAGCATCTTGAAAACTTCCTTTTCGGAGATTTTGATATCAACCATAAGGCTAAGCGCATCGAGTTTCATTTCTCGAATAGTCTGGCAAAATTGGCAGGAGAGGTAATCTTAAACAAGGTCTTGGACTCTTACACAACAGAGGTGTCGCAAGAAGATGAAAGCAAGTACATCGCTTCGGCTAACTTGAAATACGCTGATAATGATGCGCTTCTGTGGTCATATTACTCGTGCGACTGGTTTATAAGAGCCAACAAGTCAAAGGCTTTGGTCTATGATACATTTCGGGAATTGATTGACAAGGCAATGACGTTGAAGATTAGCGGTTATTACAAGTCTACGGGGCATAGCGGGCATGGATACAGCGAGTCTTTCAGCCGTGGCTATCCAGTTGGAAGTGACGGAAACAGACTGTTTTATTGCAAGGAGATTGATACCTATTTTATAATGTACTGCTACAAATCAGAATTTGTCAGCAAGCATAATGGCATGAAGTGGTACAAGTATTATAACCGTCTGATGCCTGTAAATCAGTTCGGAGATTATTTTGTTGATAATGATGCTGACGATATTGAACTGAAAATCGTTCCTGCATGGATAGAGGGTACTGACGACAAGTATGGCAATTGTATGTTTCTCGACTGCGGAGAGTTGGGCAGTAGAGAAACATGGACTATATCGGAAGACGGTACAGGCTCTTCTGGCTCTGCATCTTCTGGCATCTACATAGGACAAAGACCGAACAATGAAGGGCAATTATCATCGGTACGCTATCACGATGATGTCGACTATGATGCAGGAGATTTGGCGCAAGGCACTGCAAGCTATGTGATTGGCAAAGGAGAAACCGAGAAGTCATCTGCATATTTTGATGTTATATATGTCGGCTTTTGGAGTGGACATTATCTTTTCGGCGGTAATCAGCCACATCCTATAATAGATAAGGTGGAGGTTACTGACTCGTTTGGGTATAACAGAACTCAATTCACCTTGCGATTGAAAGACGGCATAGCCAATTCTATGCGCTTGTCAATGCACAAGATTGACGGAAAGCAGAAGTTCCATTTCTCTTTCCTCTCTGACACAATACCCAATCCTCGTGCATTGTTCTACATACGTGGACAGAGGTATATATGCGAAAAAATAACTGCCACCTTCCATGAGTCGGGAAAGTCGCAGTTACTAAAGGGAATATTCTATCGTGTCTTAGCTGATTGAACGCTGCAGGGCTGTGGCATGGCGCTCGATGGTGGTGCGCAGCACCTTGGCATAAATCTGTGTGGTCTTGATGTCCTGGTGCCCAAGCATACGAGCCACATTCTCTATAGGCACATCGTGAGCCAATGCCATTGTAGCGAAGGAGTGGCGAGCCACGTGGAAAGTCAACTTCTGCCTGAAGTGCAGCTCCATCTGTATCACATGAAGGTAGTCGTTGGCTTTCTGGTTGCTTATCTTAGGCAGTTGGTAGTCGTACTTCTCAAGCACCTTCATCGCAGGAGAGAGGATAGGAGTGAAGAACTTCGTATCGGTCTTGATACGGCTACCATCGATGTAGTACATCTTGC
>DAIOXG010000242.1:0-4870 GCA_036758085.1 Prevotella sp.
GATTTTACCCTCACACCCTCACACTTAACCATCAAAGCCCCTGTTTATCGGGGTTTCAAGGGTGAGGGTAAGTGTGAGGGATGGTGAGGGGTATAGGAATTAGGAATGCCGATTACTATGCAATAGCAGGAGTATCTGGCCCTTGCACCAAAGGTGCAGGTATGCTGCACCAAAAGTGCCCCAGCTATTTACTCTCTCAATTTCTTATCTTCATCACCTCCATTTCTAATTCCTAATTCATAAATCCTAATTCCTGTACCCCTCACCCCCTCCTCACCCCCTCCTCACCATCCCTCACACTTACCCTCACCCTCAAAATGCCGATAAACAGGGGCTTTCGGGGGTATGTGTGAGGGCGTGAGGGTAAAATCACCGAAAAACATTTTTTATTTGTGCAGTTGAAAAATTCAAAATATAACAATAGGCATTTGTCTGTAACAAGAAAAATTTGTAACTTAGCACCGATTTTCAATAAACAACATTTTGAAGACAATGAAGAACCCGAAAATATTCGTTGCAGCCATGCTGCTTCTTGGAGCAATGGCGGCAAATGCAGAGACAAAAACAATAAAAGTAAACCTGTCGAATCCACTTAACGTGAAACGTACCGACGTGCCGGTTGTTGTGTCGTTAAGGAATATGCCGTTTAACGTTGTTGATGCCGTGGTAAAGGATGGCGACAAGGAAGTACCGTCGCAGATAGACGACCTCGACCGCAACCTGACGAACGACGAACTTGCCTTTGTCGTAGATATGGAGGCAAAGGGGAAGAAAACCCTCACCGTAGAGCTTTATTCAGAAAAACAGGCAGACCGCAATTATCCGCGCCGTACTTACGGTGATATGATAATGAGGGACTTCAAGACGAAAAAGAAAAACAAGTTTCCTGGATATATCCATTCCCTTTCGGCTCCAGAAGGAGTTGACGTGTTCCACATGGTTCATCACCATGGAGCAGATTTCGAGTCGGAGCTTGCCGCATACCGCGTGTATTTCGATGAACGCCAGACATACGACCTGTATGGAAAATACAAAAAACAGCTGGAACTTGAGAACAGCCAGTTCTATCCCGACGATGAGCAGCTTGCTTCCGGATATGGCGACGATGTGCTGTGGGCAGGACAAACCGTAGGACTCGGTGCGCTGAGAGGATGGAACGGAACGAAGCCGACGATGGTTAGTCCGGTAAAGTCGCGTGGCCAGCGTATGGTGGCGAGCGGTCCGGTGCGTACCATCGTGGAACTTACCGACGAAGGGTGGCAGCTCTCGGGAAAGACATTCAATCTCCGACAGAATGTCATCATTTATGCCGGTCATCGCGATTGTGAAGTGCAGGTGTTCCAGGATACGCCAGCCGACGGAGTAGAATTTGCCACAGGAGTGATAAACCTCAACGACAAGATGTTCTCCGACCACAAGGGCCTCATTGGTGATTGGGGAGGCAACTGGCCTAACGGAGCGAAAGACTCAATAGCCGGCAAACCGAAAATTGTTGTAGGACTCGCCGTCAACGTGCCGGAGAAATATGTGATAAGTGAACCGACGACAGAGAAAGACCAGTATCTGTATGTTCTCGGCATGAAAGGCGGAAAGTACATGACCTACAATATGGCATTTACTTGCGACAAAGAGACCTTTGGCTTCAAGACCTACAAAGAATGGTTCTCTTGGATGAAGCAATGGAAAAAAGAACTCGATAATCCGGTAAAGGTGGTAGTCGGGGAATGACAACAAAAATATAAAATAAAAATATTCTGTCAACAGTGTAGTTTACAACCGTGAGGCTGCGTATAAGGGATAGAATATTAACAAAAGAAATAGAGTAGATATGAAAAACTTTTTGAAACAAGTGAGCGCCACGGTAGTTGGCATAATGGTGTTCTTCATTATCGTGGGTGCACTCGGAGTTATGAGTATAGTAGGAATGGTGGCGTCGTCGAGTTCGACAAAGGATGTGGCAGACAATACCGTCTTTGTGGTGAAGCTCGACGGACAGCTCGTGGAGCGTTCCAACGATAACCCGTTGGCACAGCTCACGGGAGATGCCGTAGGGTCTGTTGGACTTGATGATTTGCTTAATGACATAAAGAAAGCAAAGAAAAACGACAAGATAAAAGGTATTTATATAGAAGCAGGAGCCTTCGCTCCCGATTCGTACGCTTCGGTACAAGCTGTGCGCAAGGCTTTGCTCGATTTCAAAAAAAGCGGAAAGTGGATTGTTGCTTACGGCGACATCTACACCCAAAGCTCGTATTATCTTGCTTCAGTAGCCGACAAACTCTATCTAAATCCGAGCGGACAGATAGAGTGGGGCGGACTGTGCTCGCAGTCGATGTATGTGAAAGACCTTCTCGCCAAGTTCGGTGTAAAGATGCAGGTGGTAAAGGTCGGTGCATACAAGAGCGCGACGGAGATGTTTACCGGCGACAAGATGAGCGATGCCAACCGCGAACAGGTTACGGCTTTTCTTGGCGGAATATGGAAAAATATCTGCAACGAGGTGGCAGCAAGCCGAAAACTGACCGTCGCACAGCTTAACAACTATGCCGACAATGCCATTACTTTTGCAGACCCGAAACAGTATGTAGGAATGAAACTTGTAGACAAGCTCCTGTATCATGACCAGATAAAGGATGAGGTGAAGAAACTGATGAAGCTTGGAAAGGACGACGACTTCAATACCGTTGGTATGGAAGGAATGAATAATGTTCCGGAAACGGAGGACGACGGTGATGAGATTGCCGTGTACTATGCTTTCGGAGATATCGTTGACGGAGTTGCTGCCGGCATCATGGGACAGGGCGAGAATGTAATCGACGGAACAAAGGTTAGCCAGGATCTGATGCAACTTGCAGATGATGACGAAGTGAAGGCTGTAGTAATACGCATAAACTCTGGAGGCGGTAGCGCTTATGCTTCAGAACAGATGTGGAGAGCCATACAGTTGCTGAAGGCAAAGAAACCCGTTGTCGTTTCGATGGGCGGAATGGCTGCTTCTGGAGGATATTACATGAGCTGCTCGGCAAACTGGATTGTTGCTGAACCTACTACCTTGACCGGAAGTATCGGTATCTTCGGTATGTTCCCGGACATGAGCGGACTTATCACCCAGAAACTCGGAGTGAAGTTTGATGAGGTGAAGACAAACAAGAACAGTGGCTTCGGAACAATGTCGCGTCCGTTTAATGAAACGGAGATGAATTACCTCTCGGCTTATATCGACCGCGGATATAAACTCTTCCGCCAGCGTGTTGCCGACGGCAGACACATGACAACCGATCAGGTGGAGAAAATCGCCCAGGGACATGTATGGCTTGGAGAGGATGCGATAAAAATCAAGCTCGTAGACCAGCTTGGCGGCATTGATGATGCTGTGGCTAAGGCTGCAAAATTGGCAAAGGTTGACGAATACTATACTTCGTCATATCCGGCAAAGGCAGACTGGATGGAACAGCTTATGAGCCAGGCTTCGTCGGGAAGCTATATCGACAATCAGATGCGTCTGGCGATGGGCGACTACTACTCTACATTCATGCTCTTGAAGACCATGAACAGACAGTCGGCTATACAAGCCCGCATCCCGTATATTATAAATATTAAATAATTAGGAATTAGGAAAGAGGAATTAGGAATGTTGATATGTCTCCATTCTTCATTTTTCATTCTTCATTCTTCATTTATATACGATGGAAGGTGATTTCATAAAGATAAACGAATGGTTGCTCCCCTTGAGCTGGATATATGGATGGGGAGTAAGACTCAGGAACCAGATGTTTGAACTCGGCATTCTGAAAAGCCGGAGTTTCGATATCCCCGTCATTTCCGTCGGAAATATAACGGTTGGCGGTTCCGGGAAAACTCCGCATGTAGAGTATCTCGTAAACTTCCTGAAGGATAAGGTAAAAGTTGCCGTGTTGAGCCGTGGCTACAAACGCAAAAGCCATGGATATCTGCTTGCCGAAAAAGACACGCCGATGGCGATGCTCGGCGATGAACCTTACCAGATGAAAAGGAAGTTCCCGGATGTGCATGTAGTGGTAGACAAAGACAGATGTCATGGCATAGACAGAATAGTATCAGACAGGGAGACATCTGATACCGATGTCGTTTTGCTTGATGACGCTTACCAGCACAGGTATGTAAAGCCGGGAATAAACATTCTGCTCGTTGACTACCACAGGCTCATCATGTACGACAAACTGTTGCCGGCAGGAAGACTTCGCGAACCGAAGAACGGAAAATCAAGGGCAGATATCGTTATCGTAACAAAATGTCCGAAGGACCTCAAACCGATGGAATATCGGGTGATTACGAAAACAATGAATCTCTTCCCGTATCAGAAACTCTTCTTTACGACACTTGTATACGATGACTTGAAACCCGTATACTGCGGACCGGACCGGAAACTGGAGTCGATTACGGCAGAGACGCACGTGTTGCTGCTCACCGGTATTGCTTCGCCAAGGCAAATGATTGTAGACCTCGAGCCGTATACGAAGAATATCATCCCGATGACCTTTGCCGACCATCATCAGTTTACGGCATCGGATATAGAACGGATCAATGCCGCATTTGAAGAAATGGAAGGCAAGGACAAGATAATAATAACAACAGAGAAAGACAATGCCCGACTGTTTGGCATGACCGGACTCAGCGACGAGGTGAGACAGCATTTATTTGTCCTGCCAGTCTCGATAGGCTTCATGCTCGGTCAGGAAGAGGAATTTAAAGAAAATATTATTGGTTATGTACGAAAAAATTCAAGAAACAGCATCCTGGCTAAAGCAAAGGATGACAACAAGTCCGAAAACAGCAATAATCCTGGGAACAGGTCTCGGACAATTAGCTTCAGAAATAACTGACAGCTATG
>DAIOXG010000243.1:0-4870 GCA_036758085.1 Prevotella sp.
CTATCCCGCAGATTCTCTCTGACCTCGACCCGCACTCTGTATACATCAAAGCCGCCGACGCACAGAAGGCTGCCGACGATTTGAAGGCATCGTTCTCGGGCATCGGAGTGGAATTCGTCATCAGACAAGACACGATACATGTTCAGAATGTTATCAAAAACGGACCGGCACAGCAGGCCGGAATTATTGCCGGCGACAAGATCGTGAATGTCGACGGAAAACCGTTTGTGGGAAAGATCGTTACCAACGAAGAGGCGATGCGAAGACTTAAAGGTCCGAAGGGCACTAAGGTTAAGGTGGGCGTAATGAGATATGGTTCGAAGGACGTGAAATATTTCACTATCACCAGAGCCGACATCCCGCAGAAGAGTGTTACTGCCGTATATATGCTCGACGACAATACGGGATACATAAAGGTGAAGAACTTCGGGGAGAATACTTATGCCGAACTTCTCGTTGCACTCGCCGAACTGTCGCAAGAGGGCTTCAGCAACCTTGTCATCGACCTTAGAGACAACACCGGCGGATACCTGGAGTCGGCAGTGCAGATGATTAACGAGTTCTTGCCAAAGAACAAGCTGATTGTTTACACCCAAGGACGCAAGTCGCCGCGACAGGACTACAAGAGCGACGGAAGGGGAAGCTATCAGAACATACCGCTTGTTGTGCTCATCAACGAGGCTTCGGCTTCGGCATCTGAGATATTTGCAGGAGCGATACAAGACAACGACCGCGGTATGATTATCGGAAGACGCTCTTTCGGAAAGGGTCTCGTACAGAAACAGATGGAATTCCCGGACGGAAGTCTTATACGCCTTACCGTGGCAAGATACTACACCCCGTCGGGCCGCTGCATACAGAAGCCGTATACGGCTGGCGACAACGTGGACTACGAGGAAGACCTGCTGACAAGATACCAGCATGGCGAATTCTTCTCTCAGGACAGTATCAAGCATACCGGTCCGGCATACCACACCGGTATAGGACGTGTGGTTTACGGTGGCGGCGGTATCACGCCAGACATCTTCGTGCCGGAGGACACTATCGGCATGACTTCATATTTCAAAGAGGCAAGCATGAGCGGCCTGATTCTGCAATTCGCCTTTACATATACCGACGACAACAGAATAAAGCTGAATACGTTTAAGGACATGATGGAACTCGCCGACTATCTGAAGAAGGAGAATACCGTAGACAAGTTTGCTACCTTCGCCAACAAGAACGGTCTGCAGCGCCGCAACCTGATGATAAAGAAATCACACAGTTTGTTGGAACGCTCCATCAACAGTCGCATTATATACAACATGCTCGACGACAACGCATGGACTCAGTATATCAACAAGGACGACAAGGTTATCGACGCCGCACTCAACGTGTTCCGCAACAATGCCGCATTCCCGAAGAAACCGGCAACAAAACCGGCACAAAAAGGAAAGCCACAAAAAACCGCTGAACTGAGAAGAGACACGGTGAAGAAGGTTGGTGTGGAAAGAACAAACACCACGGACAAATGCCTATGCTGACAAAAAACGAATTAAGAAAAGAAGTAAGACTGCGCAAGAAGCAGTATACCGCAAATGAGCTCAAGGACCTTTCGCAATCTATCGTGCGAAAGCTCCTTGGGCTTTCTGCTATAAAGGAAGCAAGAACAATAATGCTCTACTGCTCCCTTCCCGACGAAGTGTATACCATGGACTTGATCCACAGACTGAAGAAAATGGGAAAGGACATAGTGTTGCCTGTCGTAACAAGCGATACGGAAATGGAACTGCGACGGTATGAAAGCGACAACGACTTGCATACGGGCTATTACAATATCCCAGAACCTTGCGGCGAGAAATACACCGAAACGGAAAATATCGATGTCGCCATAATCCCCGGAATGGGTTTCGACAAAAACGGAAATAGGATGGGACGCGGCAAGGGATATTACGACAGATTCTTGAGCGGAATGAAGCATATATATAAAATAGGTATATGTTTCCCGTTTCAAATTTTCGATACGATACCGACAAACAGGAATGACATACCTATGGATATAGTGATTTATCAATAAATCCTTATATCGGCAATCACCATACCGCCGACATAAGAGTTGAGCCGCTTTACGAGTTGCGACTTCATCATCGACAAGTCGCCACGCAATGCCGGATTTGTAATCTTCACGAACAGAGTCTGATTCTTGATAAACTTCTCTGCCGTATAATATGCAATGCCCTTACCTACGATGGCATCCCAGGCTTCAATCAGCCTTCGTTGCTGAAGAGGAGTCTCCAATCCGTTTTGTCTTAAATACAGATTCAAGACATCTGACAAATTCTTTACGTCACGCCTAAACATACATCTTATATATTAAAAACAACATATCACCGGTTTACACTATCGCCCCGCCGGCAACCTCAAAAATCTTCGAGCTCGACTCTACAGACATAAGTATCTTGTCGAGATGGTCGCGGTTTGTATCCGTAAGGAATATCTGTCCGAAAGAATCCCCCGACACAAGTTTCACAATCTGCTCTACCCTATTGGAATCGAGTTTATCGAAAACGTCATCAAGCAGAAGTATCGGCTTTGTCATGGACGCTACATCACACAGATAATTAAACTGTGCGAGCTTCAGGGCAATGACAAAGGTCTTGTTCTGTCCCTGACTGCCCTCGCGCTTCATTGGATACCCGCCAAGAGTCATCTCCAAATCATCACGGTGAACGCCATGCAGAGAATAGCCAACGGCACGGTCCTTAAATCTGTCGCGCCGAATGACATCGAGCAACGGACCACGCTGGCAATGAGAGACATAAGTGAGCCCTACCTCTTCCTTGCCGCCAGAAATAACACTATAATACTTTTGGAACAAAGGGATAAGATGCTCAACAAACTCACTCCTCTTCTTGTATATCAACTCACCCTCAACAGCCATCTGCTCTTCCCAGATATCGAGCAACGATGCATCGGGCTCCTCCTCCATCTTCAGAAGAGAATTGCGCTGCTGCAATGCCTTGCCATAACGCGTCAATGCAGACAAATAGCTGTTGTCTGTCTGGGATATAACCATATCCATAAGCTTGCGGCGCTCATCGCTTGCACCCTCTATAAGATATGTATCAGAAGGGGAAATGAGAATGAGCGGTATCAATCCGATATGCTCCGAAAGGCGCTTATAGTCTTTTTTGTTCCTACGGAAACGCTTTTTCACCCCGCGCTTCATACCGCAATAGATATTCTCCTCATCGCCATTGCCGTCAACATACGTCCCCTCAAGCACACAGAAGTCTGCATCATGCTTGATAACCATAGAGTCGACCGAACAATTAGAACTCTTGCAGAAAGACAGGTAGTAAACGGCATCAAGGAAGTTTGTCTTGCCCTCACCATTATGACCGATAAAACAGTTTATTCCAGGACATAAATCGAGGGTTGACTCAGAGATATTCTTAAAACCGATAATTGACAATTTCTTCAGATACATTGCAAACAATCCTATTCCTTAATGCTTAAACAAATGAGATAATGATGCAAAGTTACGTGATTATACGACAATAAAGAAAAAAAACTCTCATAAATTTCAATATATGAGAATATTTACGTAATTTTGCCACGCTTAATTAAATTAGGAATAAAATAAATAAAAACATAAAATGGCAAATTCATCTGAAAAGAAGGGTGTAGTGAATGTTGACAGCGCCCTGAACAAGAATGAAGCTTTCTTCATGAAGAACAAGAAAGCTATCATCTACGGAATTCTCGCAGTTATTATCATTGTCGCTGGCGTTTTGGCTTACAACACGTACGTGGCTGGTCCGAGAGAGGACGAGGCAAGCACAGCAATGGCCAAGGGACAGGAATACTTCGCAAACCAGCAGTTTGACAAAGCTCTCAATGGAGACGGCGCAGGATTCAAGGGATTTAAGGCTATAGCATCTGACTACAGCAGCACTGACGCAGGAAACTTGGCTAACCTCTATGCCGGACTTTGCTGCGCAAAACAGGAGAAATGGAATGATGCAGTAAATTATCTTGAGGCATACTCTACCGCCGACGACATGATGGTAAGCCCGATGGCTGTTGTTGCTCTCGGCGACGCTTACGCTCATCTGAACCAACTCGACAAGGCTGTAGATGCTTTCAAAAAGGCTGCCAAGATGGCTGACAGCAAGGCTGAAGACAACACCAACAACAGTGTTTCTCCTGACGCCCTCATCAAAGCCGGCGAGATTCTGGAAAGCCAGAACAAGAAAGACGATGCTCTGCAGATTTACCAGGACATCAAAAAGAAATATGTCAACTCACCTATCTCACAGGAGATTGACAAATATATCGAACGAGCTTCTACTAAATAATGGCAACGAAATTACATAACCTCTCTGACTACGAGTTTGACAAGGTGCCTGATGCCAGCAACATGTGCTTCGGTATTGTCGTGGCTGAGTGGAACCCGGAAATAACTGGAGCTTTGCTCGACGGATGTATGACTACTCTCGAGAAGCATGGAGCTTTGCCTGAGAATATTCACGTGAAGACGGTTCCTGGAAGTTTCGAACTCGTATACGGCGCACACCAGATGACTCTTAACGGCGGATATGACGCCATTATCATTCTCGGAAGCGTGATTAAGGGAGAGACTCCACACTTCGACTATATCTGCCAAGGCGTTACCTACGGTATCGCAAGACTGAACGCTAAAAGCGAGATTCCGGTAATCTACGGACTGCTGACTACTCTCGACTTGCAGCAGGCAAAAGACAGAAGCGGAGGAAAATACGGAAACAAAGGCGACGAATGTGCTGTCGATGCTATCAAGATGGCTAAATTCTAAACCTGTCGATGTTTTCAAACAATGAATGCAAAATTTTAAATCAGTAATAGAATC
>DAIOXG010000244.1:0-4820 GCA_036758085.1 Prevotella sp.
TGCCAACCTTCTCCGGCGAGGCAAGAGCGGCAACAGCAGCCAATAGGGAAGCCCCGTCGAAACTCCCCATATTGTATATACGGCGAAGTCCATCCGTCAACCCCTCCACATCATCCACGGCAGCAACAAAACATCCACCCTCGATGCGCTCACTCTTCGGCACCGCCTCGGTAGTAACCACCGGCAATCCCGTACTCATCGCCTCGAGCACCACGAGTGGCTGCACCTCGCTGCGAGTGGCAAACAGGAAGCAGTCGCTCCTGTAAAGGATATCCCTCACGCCACGCTTGTCCACCTTGCCCAGCAACTCCACAGTATCGCCGAGACCATACGTTGCAAGCAAATCCTTCATCCTCGTCGACGTCGTATCGTTGCCTGCCACTACACCCCTCACGTCGGCCCTGCATCCGTCAATAAATTTCCTCAACGTGGCAAACATGGCATCGTATCCCTTACGGGGAACGAAATCAGCCACACAACAAACCGTAAACGGTCTGTCTGTCCATCCTTCCCGTTTTCTGTAGGCAAAGAAATCCACATCTATAGTATTTGAAACAAACTTCCATCTGTAATCCCTGCCCATAAACAATTCAATATCCCCTACAAGCTCCTCTGAAACGGGAATTACCATAGCAGCCCTTCTGTAAGCCTCTCTAAGATAAGGCAACTGCCACGCCTTTTCCGTGTCCTCCCCTATTTCTTCGGCAAGAATCATATAAGGCAAATGCTCCGTGATGACATACGGCACACCGTATTTCTCTCCACACAGCATCGCCGCATACCCTGCCCACTTGCCGCAGTGGGCATGTATGATATCTGGCTTACCATACTTATCCACATACTTTTCCACAAGCCTTTCCACAGCCTTCATCCAATGCATGGCACAAGCTTTAGGAAAGAAAGGAATGCCCCGCAAATCCTTCCTCATCACTTCAATGCCGTCGACAAGGGTTGTATAAGTGCCCAACGGAGCCTTCAGATATAATGCCAGCGACAGGCGTGCGCTCATGTTTATACAAGCCGCAATGCGCACCGTGTTGCCCTGCATGGCGAGAGCCTTCGACTGGTCTACACAGAACATGCCGCCGTATGGTGGGAAGAAGGAGGGGAGTTCGAGTATATGCATATTAGAAAAATACTATAAAGTGTTTTGGGAAATACAATAACGCATTTTAGCGTTTTCTCTTTACCGTCCGCAATACTGCCGAAAGCAACAGCAGTCCAGGATATGTATCTACCAACGAGGCAAAGATATAATATTTTAGAGTATAATGTCTGAGCGGCAACGGGAAGAGTCCTTTGCCTTTAAGTTCGCGGAGTCTCGTGCACAGTTCCTGCCATCCCCGTCCGCTTGTCATGATATCGAAGATATAGTCCATGGTGAGTTGTCTCACCCGGCGTTCCATCGCCATACAGGGGGAACAAGTAAGTTTATTGCAGTATTCCCACAGTCCTGTAAGGATATCCCTTTTATCGTCAAGCCGTTTCTGGATATGCCTGTCGTCTTTTTTTGTTGTTATAGACCCGTTGCGTAGGGTATAGAAATACGCCGTAGAGTCGGTATAAAGAAGTTTTCCGGCATTTACCACCACCTTTGGAGTAAACTCCTCGTCCTCGTGGTATATGCCGGTAGAGAACCTTATATTCTCACCTATCAAAGTCTTTCTGAAAACATATCCACAAGCCGAAGCCCTAAGGTTATGCTCCATCATATACTTCTCTCCGGAAAGTGGTCCTGCGAACGGAGCTTCTTCCACTACCCTCTGTTCATCTTCAACATATCTGAACAAGAGAATGTCGGCACGAGTTTCCTTCAACTTATCCACACACTTGTCGTAAACGCCGGGGATAAGTCTGTCGTCGCCGTCAACAAACTGTATGTACTCTCCCCTTGCAGCCTCTATGCCGGTATTGCGTGCGGCACTCAATCCGCCGTTTTCCCTCTTTATATATATAAGGTATGGACAGACATTATGCAACATCTCGCTCACATCCGTCGTGGAGCCGTCGTCTACCACAATAATCTCCCTCTCGCCATTATCGAGCGATACGGCAGCAACACTCTCCACACATTCGCGGATAAGTTCGGGAGGGAGATTATAATATGGAATAATAAAACTTATAAGCGGCATAGCCTTACGACAGTTCAAGCATTCTCTCGATAGGTTTCACAGCCTCCTTTGCAATCTCGGGAGCCACATCCACCGTAGGCCACTCGTATTTCAGTGTATTGTAAATCTTCCGGAGCGTGTTCATCTTCATATAGTCACACTCGTTGCAGGAGCATCCTATCGAACCCTCGCTTACTTCCGGCGGAACAGGGATGAAAGTCTTTTCCGGACACTTGCGTGTCATCTCGTGCAGTATGCCAGCCTCGGTAGCCACGATAAACTCCTTGGTGTCGCTTTCAATGGCATGCTTCAGCAATACGGCAGTAGAGCCAACCACGTCGGCAAGCACAACAACCGGTCCCTTACACTCGGGATGAACCAGGACTTCAGCTCCCGGATGCTCCTTCTTGAGCCTTACAATCTCGGCAGCCGAGAAACGTTCGTGCACGTGGCAGCCTCCGTTCCAGAGGAGCATCTGTCGTCCCGTCACGCTGTTGATATAAGACCCCAGGTTATAGTCCGGTCCGAAGATAAGCTTCTCGTCCTTAGGGAACGTGTCGACAATCTTCTTGGCGTTGCCGCTCGTTACCACCACATCCGTAAGCGCCTTGACGGCAGCCGTGGTGTTGACATAGCTCACCACCTTATATCCCGGGTGTTCCTCCTTATACTTCCTCAGGTCGTCAGCCTTACAAGAGTCGGCAAGCGAGCATCCGGCATTGAGGTCAGGACAGAGCACGAGTTTCTCCGGTGAAAGAATCTTGCACGTTTCCGCCATGAAATGCACGCCACACATTACTATAATGTCAGCATCCGTATCGGCAGCCTTCCTTGCCAGTGCAAGGGAGTCGCCGATGAAGTCGGCTACATCCTGTATGTCGCCTGTAGTATAGTAATGTGCAAGGATAACGGCATTTTTCTGTTTGCACAGATTTCTTATCTCCTTGCTCAGGTCGATGCCATCCTCTACCGGTTCATCGATATATCCCTTGTCGATCCACTTTTTATCCACATTCATATTATTATTATCTTTTATTGTTTTTAAATTTAAAAATAAAACTATGTATTGTATGATGTCCCGTGGATATGTTTATAACTTTCTTCTGTTTTTCTTGCATATTTGCTTATCAACGTCTTGTTACGGCTTATCTACAAGTTATTCATAATGTTTGTTATTGTGTTTCAGATTGCAACACTGTTTATCCACAATATCCACATTCGGTGCAAAGGTAATAAGTTTATATCTTTTGTTGATAAAAAAGCGTGGAAAAGTTTTTAATTTGTTGCTCATAACTATGTGGATATCCACGTGTGCCGTATTGGACGCTATGCTTGTGTGGATAACGTACACTTTATCAACAGGGTTTTACACAGGTTTTTGTTGATAACTGTGGATTAATATTATCAGTCTATAAACTCCACACCCTCACTATCCCTCACACTTACCCTCACCCTCAAAACCTCGATAAACAGGGACTTTAGAGGGTATGTGTGAGGGTGTGAGGGTAAAATTACCAAAAAACTTTTGGCTCTTCTTAAATTTTAGTACATTTATGTTTCTAAGTTCGAGGAGCCATTTATCACTATACGTAAAATAGAGTTTTATAGTCTATCAAATGTTGCTTTTTATTAATCTGTTCAAGTTTCGGATTTATATTTAACCCTCTTCACGATAGCCGTTCCGCAGAGGCATATTGCCAATGCAGACAGCGACAGGATGATGTTGGGGAGAATGGTGTCGCTGAGCACAGCGGTGTCTATCCTCAATACGAAGACGAGAAATCCCTTTATGAAGGTGAAAGCCATAAGATGATATCCACAGAGCCAAAGAGTATTTGTGGATATCTTTTTTATTGTTGAGGGCAGTGCTGACGGAACAGAGCATAGCACGACGATGGAGAATATGGCGATAAAGGTTTCTGCTAAATACAAAGGATAGATGGCGTATTCCCTTTTTTGCAGGTTTACCGCTCCTGTTATATTGAAGAGAATGATGCTGAGGATGAATAATAATATGAATGCGGCGGTTTTCATGGCTGTTATCCTTGGGGAATGATTGTGGATAACGGTGTTGAAAACTCTGTTGCGGCGCATCTCGTATCCTATAGAATAAAATACTGTGGCTACGAGAGTGTGGCTTATTGAAAATGGAATGACTATAGGATTGAAATAATAGTCGATGCCCCCGAGAACGACAAATGTAAGGGCCGTGGCTAATCTTACAGGGAGGCTTTTGCCTTTGAAGAGGAGATAGTAAAGGATTTCCACGTTGAAGAGCGTGGTGAAGAAATACATCGTGGCATTATGGTAAAGCAGATTGCTGTCGCTTGTCAATATGCCGAGCAATGGTTCCCATGCCGGGATATCCACACTGCTGTCTGAGCCGAAGTGTCTCCCCACGAGGAGCCAAAAGAGATAGGTTACGGCGTTTATAGAGAAGTACGGAACCATTATCTGGCGGAAGCGTTTCTTGAAGAATGTTCCGAACTGCGGGTTGCTGTCAAACTTAAACAGATATCCGGACATGAAGAAGAAGAGCGGGATTTCTACCATGAAGGCATAGTTGGCTACGGGTCTTGCCACAGCGGTATGGCTCAGTATAACAAGGTATATGGCAACAGCCTTTGTCCAGTCTGCCATATTTATCCTTCTCGTAATAGATTCTTCCATCTTCGTTCTTATTTGTCTTCTTTATTTTCTCCTTTTATT
>DAIOXG010000245.1:0-4769 GCA_036758085.1 Prevotella sp.
CTTTCTCTTCAGACTAACAAGATTGTATGCTTAATCCACACACTTTTTCAGGTGGAAAGATATTGGGTGGACTGATACTCGGTATCGCTGCCGTTGGAATGGTTAGCTGCGATGACTATCTCGACATTACTCCACCTTCAAAGGTATCTCCTGAGGGATATTTCAACAATACAGACCAGCTCAAGACGTATCTTGACAAGTATTATGCCAACTACGACGACTGGTACAGCACAGACGATACTCACGGTGGCGAGTTGCCAAGCCATTTCGGTGCACAGAACGGTTCGCCTTACTATGACGACAATGCCACGGACAACAACCAGGGCACTAACAACCGCTACATCAAGGATGAATGGACTGTTCCGCAGAAGGGCGGCAAATGGAAGTTTGATGACATCCGTATATGGAACTACTTCATCAACACCGCTAAGGAGAAATATGCAAAGGGCGAAATATCCGGTGCAGATACTGACATCAAGCACTATATGGGCGAAGGCTACTTTATGCGTGCCCTTGAATACTACTTCCGCTTGAAGACACTCGGCGACTTCCCTATCATCACCGAGACTCTTGCCGACGACCAGGCAGTGCTGACGGCAGCGTCACAGCGCCGTCCTCGCAACGAGGTGGCTCGCTTTATCGTGGCTAACCTCGATACGGCTATCACCTATCTGAAGAACGACATGGGTAAGACACGTATCTCTAAGAACGCTGCCCTGCTGCTCAAATCGCGCGTTGCCCTCTACGAGGCTACATGGGAGAAATATCATGCCGGCACAGCAATGGTGCCTAACGGTCCGGGATGGCTCGGTTCTACAAAAGATTATCTGAAGAACTATCAGTATGACGCAAACAAGGAGATCACTTACTTCCTGCAGCAGGCTATGGATGCATCTTCTCAGGTTGCAGATGCCGTACAGCTGACAGAGAACAACAGTTCTATCCGCCAGACAGTCGCTGATGCCGTTAATCCATACTACGACATGTTTGCTTCTCACGACCCGCGCAGCTACAGCGAGGTGATAATGTGCCGCTTGTTCAAGGACGGTATAAGCACTCACCACTTCAACCACTATATGTACAGTGGCGGTAACTCAGGTTACACAAAGCAGTTTGAGAAGACATTCCTGATGAAAAACGGTCTGCCTATCTATGCAGCAGGTAGCGGTTATGCTGGTGATGACTACATTGCCGACACTAAGAAAGACCGCGACGAGCGTTGGCAGCTCTTCATGTATGCCCCAGGTCAGGCAAAGGCTGTAGAGAACATTGAAAATATAGAATACTTCCCAGAGGCTCCTCAGGTTTATTCTTCAGACAGCAAGAACGCCACTTCTACTGGTTATATCCAGGGTAAGGGACACTCTATGGACTACAGCGACCAGATTCTTGGCCGCGACCAGACAGCATTCGTTGTTTACCGTGCTGCCGAGGCATACCTCAACTACATCGAGGCTTCTTATGAGTTGAACGGCAATATCGACACTAAGGCCGACAAATATTGGAGAGAGTTGAGAACACGTGCCGGTATTGACCCAGACTACAACAAGACTATCGCTGCTACCGATATGCAGAAGGAAGCTGAAAACGACTGGGGTGCTTACTCTCACGGACAGCTCATCGACAAGACTCTCTACAACATTCGCCGCGAGCGCCGTTGCGAGTTTATCGGCGAAGGTTTCCGTCTTGACGACCTCTACCGTTGGCGTTCTCTCGACCAGTTGAACGGCTATCAGCTTGAGGGTTGTAAGATATTCGGTCCGATGAAGAGTCTGTTTGGCAACAACTTGGTTTACGACCAGGCAGACGAGTCAAAGAACAACGTTTCTTCTCCATCGCTGAGCTTGTATCTGCGTCCTAACCAGAAGACAAAGGCAACCAACTACTACAATGGTTTCTTCTTCTATCAAGCACACTATCTGTATCCTATAGCAATACATAACTTCATGAACACGGCTTCTGACGGTAAGACAACTTCCGAGTCGCCTATCTATCAGAACCCGGGATGGCCAATGACAGCCGGCAGTCCATGCGAGTAAGACAGATAAATGAAACTATAACTATATAAAGGATGGACTGCACCACACCCTGCAAGGTATGGAGCAGTCCATCTTTTTCTATAATGTTTTAATATATATATTTGTAAAATGTTGTCTTCCCCTCTCCCGTCTCCCCTTCCAGGGGAGAAGCAGTTACCATTGATTGCGAAAAGAGAAGATATTGTAATTGATAACAAAAAGAGGATTAGTTACCCTTAATCGAATTTTTCATATGAGCTATAAGGGAAACCGCTCCGCCCCTAAAAGGGGAGGCGGGGGAGGGGAAGAAAGAACAACAATGAATAAAGTATGATAATTATCACTAACTTATAACTATTCGACTAATGAAAAGATTGTTTTCAACACTATTGCTTGCACTGGCTGTTTGCCTGTCGTATGCACAGGCTCCGATGGACGGCGGCGTGTGGAAAGACAACACAGGCAAGCACATCAATGCCCACGGGGGCAGCATTTTCAACTACAAAGGCACTTACTACTGGTATGGCGAGAGCCGCTCCGACGACGGCAAGCCATACAGTTCGCTCGGCGTGAGCTGCTTCACATCGAAAGACCTGAAGAACTGGACCAACCACGGACTTGTGCTGAAGGTCAGTCAGGAACCGGGCAGCGACATCGAGGGCGGTTGCATAATCGAGCGCCCGAAGGTGTTATTCAACAAGAAGACCGGAAAGTTCGTGATGTGGTTCCACCTCGAACTCAAGGGACAGGGCTACAGGGCAGCAAGAGCAGCCGTGGCTGTAAGCGACAAGCCGTTCGGTCCGTTCAAGTTCCTTCGCTCCGGCAGAGTGAACGCCGGTCTCTACCCTATCGGCTTCAGCAAGCCAGACACTACCGACTTGAAGCATCAGCTTCTCTTCCCTGAGATGAAGACATGGTGGACACCGGAATGGAAGAAACAGATAGAGCGCGGTATGTTCTTCATGCGCGACCTGCAAGGCGGACAGATGGCGCGCGACATGACCGTGTTTGTCGATGACGACGGCAAGGCTTATCATATCTTCTCTTCAGAGGACAACCTGACACTACAGATAGCACAGCTCACCGACGACTACCTTCACCACAACGGATGCTTCGTGCGTGTGGCTGCCGGCGGACAGAACGAGGCTCCGACTATCTTCAAGAAAGACGGCACCTACTGGATGATTACGAGCGGATGCACGGGCTGGGCTCCTAATGCCGCCCGCATGTTCAAGGCAAAGAACATCCTCGGTCCGTGGGAGGAACTGCCTAACCCTTGTCGCGGCGAAGGTGCCGACAAGACTTTCGGTGCACAGGGCACATATATATATAAGGTGGAAACGGCAGCTCAGAAGAAGATGTTCCGTGGAGCCGACTTCGTGTTTATGGCTGACATGTGGAACCCAAAACACCTTAGCGACAGCCGCCACCTGTGGATTCCGATTACATTTGAAAACGGACAACCGATATTAAAGAAATAAAAGATATGAGAAGAATAAAATTCATCGTTATAGCCATTGCTTTGGCTATCGTACCTTTCTCTGCCATAAACGCAAAAAAGAAGGTACAGCAGCAGACCGACCGCGAATACTGGTGCTCGCTCGCCTACAAGATGGCGCAGCCGGTGCTTGAGAATATGGCGAAGGGCGAACTGCAAAAGAACATGCAGACGGAGTTCAGTCCGAGTTTCGACAACCGCAACAAGAAGGTTTTGTATATGGAGTGCTTCGGTCGCTTGATGGCTGGCATCGCGCCATGGCTCACTCTGCCCGACGACAACACGCCGGAGGGCTTACAGCGCAAGAACCTGCGCCAGTGGGCACTTGCTTCATACAAGAATGCCGTAGACCCAAACAGTCCCGACTATCTGTGTTGGGGCATCGGCGGACAGAACCTTGTGGATGCGGCATACGTTGCCGAGAGTTTCCTCCGTGCCTACGACACTCTGTGGAAACCGCTCGACGAGACGACGAAGCAGCGTTACCTTGCCGAGTTCCGCAAACTGCGCAAGATTGACCCGCCTTATACCAACTGGCTGCTCTTCTCTTCTACCATTGAGAGCTTTATGGCAAAGGCTGGCGGCGAATACGATGAATACCGCGTGAATTCGGCTTGCCGCAAGGTGGAGGAATGGTATGTTGGCGACGGATGGTATGCCGACGGACCGTCGTTTGCCTTCGACTACTACAGTTCGTATGTCTTCCACCCTATGTATCTGGAAACCCTCCAGGCTATGGTAGACGCCAAGGCGAACACCCGTCTCGACTATCAGAAGTATTACGACCGCGAACTGAAACGCTGTCAGAAATACAGTATCATCCTTGAGCGCTTCGTATCTCCGGAAGGCACATTCCCCGTATTCGGCAGAAGCATCCCCTACCGCATGGCAGCGATGCAGCCGCTTGCTCTCATGGCATGGTATCAGACGCTGCCCGAGGACTTGACAAACGGACAGGTAAGGAATGCCCTGACAAAGGTAATGCACCGCATGTTCGACCACCAGCAGAACTTCAACAAGGGAGGATACCTGACAATAGGTTTCTGTGGCAGCCAGCCGAACGTTGCCGACTGGTACACGAACAACGGTTCGCTATATATGACAACCCTCGCCTTCATGCCTCTCGGACTGCCTGCCAACCATCCTTTCTGGACCGACCCGGCACAGCCTACCACTCAGGAGAAGGCATGGAACGGCAAACCTTTCCCGAAGGATCATCACTGGAAGGACGAGATAAGGACTTGGGATAAGTG
>DAIOXG010000246.1:0-4752 GCA_036758085.1 Prevotella sp.
AATCTGACTCTTGGTAACGCCCGCTTTCAGCTTCTTGGCATACAGAGCCTCCTGCCATCCGCTTTTCATCGGAACAAGCACGGCGGGATGGAGCAATTTCTGACCGAGAATCAATTCGAAAAAAGTAAAATTCTCCTTCAGCTTGTCATTGAACATCTTTTGCAGTTCGTCGTCCACTCTCAGAGAGCCTTCCTTTACCTCAACATAACACATATAGCGGCGGTTGTCCAAGTCCTGGTAAATCTGCGTCTGCCTTACGTTAAGTCCCCTCTCGTTGAGCAGTTGTCGGATAGTTTTGTCCACGCTGATAGCCGGCAACTTCTCTCCGGCAATATTCAGCAAGTCGCCGCTTTTCCTTACAAATTCAATCTTCGGCGTGTTACCCACGACGCTGTCCACACGAACAATGTCCTTCATGTTGTAGCGATACAGTCCAGCCCATGTTGTAACGATCAGCTCGTATTCATGCCCCTCTTTAAGCTGATGAGCCAGCAGCGGTTTACCGCCTTCCGTCGGGAGAAACTCGTAGAAAGAAGTGGCAATCGACAAAGCTCCGGATTTCTCCTCCGGTGCCATAGGAATATTCAGCTTTGCCTCGCTCGAGCCATATCCGGCATCCATAAACTGTACGGAAGAGTCGAAATATGGGCGAACCTCGTTTACATTGCGCCCCACCGACGACGATAGCCAAAACATCGCCATCTTCATCTCCCTCCAGTAAGATGCCGGAGTAAAAGGTTTCCTCTCAGCCACTATCTGGCGCAGATATTCGGCACGCTGCGGGTTAGGGCTCAACATCTTTTCAAAATCGCCTCGAACACCAGCGTCCAATACCAAACCCTCTTTGATGCTTCCACGTTCAATATCGTTGATGATGTCCTCTTTGTATTTTATAGCCAAGTCCAGAAGATTAACCATCCTCACGGCATTGTTGCCAACTACAAACATTACATTTTCCTGTTCAATAGCCATGCGCATCATGATATAGTCGCGAGTCAGTTCGTCGGTGATTGATAGAATTGAAACAGGGAAAGCCAGCATCTTGTCCAGTCCCGATTTGCCGATAGTCAGTCCCGAAGCCGTTCCGCATGGAATGCCCGAAGGAGTAGTTGATGACGATGGATTATTTGAAAGCGGAAACAATTTGCCGCTCATCAGGTTTGGCACGTATTTCTTGATTTGAGCCAATCGGTAGCGTAACACGAGATTACGAGCGCAAGCCGACAAAGTGTTGTCGGGAATCAGTTTTTCCCTGCCTGTAGTTCCTGAAGTAATGCTGAAAAACGTAGGCAGTCCGGGAAACAATACGTCAGCCTTTCCCGCTACGGTCTGTTCCACGTATGGTTTAATGTCGTTCCAAGAGAGAACAGGCACGTTCCGTCTGAAGTCGTCAATATTCTTTATATCCTTGAATCCGTGTTCCTTTCCGAATTGCGAATCTTTGGCATAAAACAGAATCTGCTTGAGCAGAAGTTCCTGGATTTCGTCAGCCTTGTCGAAGAGCGTTTCAGACAGCGAGAAGAAGTCAGCATCCGAAAGTTTCGACATGTATTCAACTATAGGCAACGACAAGTTGAGAGCCAACAGCTTTTCTGTTAAAGTGGGTGTGTTCATATATGTGTATAAGTTTCATTTGCATTGATGCAATATATGTGGCATCTGTTAATTGGCAAAGTTACGTATAAAATAAGGACTATAGGCACAACTAAGTGTTATTTAACTAAAATTTATATTAAAATCGCAATGATTTTATATTTGCAGTAATGTAAATAATTAGTACATTTGCAAAACATTAAACAACTAACGTATGAAGAAAACCCTAATCCTCGTCGCTGCTATTCTTGGTGCGACGCATATCCATGCACAAAGGATAGACTTCAATTATCTGGGCAGGAGCGACAATGAGGTGAACGAACCCGACTATACCCCATGGGCACTTGCTACAACTGCCTCGGATGCAAAACAACTGACCGATGGCAAGGGAAACACCATAACCGTAACCATTGCCAATGACGAAAAGTATGCCGGAAAGACGCTGAGGGCGTGTTGGTTTAAAAATGGTATAAGCAGTTCAAAACTCGTTGCCGACGGCTTCGCCATCTATGGACTCGAAGCCGACAACAATACACCGCAAGTAACAAGTGGAGCGGTAAAACTAAACATTACCATTTGTGGATTGCCCGCAGGCGAACACTCCTTGCTTGCCTATCACAACAATACGGACAACTATAGTTCGCCGAAACTCGATGTATATGTAGACGGCGAGAAAAAACTCTCGGGCGTAAATCAAACCATAAGGGCAATGAGCGCAGAAGAGTCAGGAAAATCTTACGTGAAGTTTACGGCACAGGAAGGAAAAGACGTAACAATATCCTACATCACTACCCCAAGCGAGAGCGACAAGAAAGACGGATACTACAACACCTCGCTTACGGTAAACGCCATTGTGATAGACAGTTCCAATCCGTCGGCAACAGCCTCCAGCCCGTCGCCAGCAAACCGCAACTATCATGCCGATGCCGATGGAGGAAGCATAAAGCTGACGTGGAAGCCGTCGGCAACAGCTGTGAAACACCATGTATTCATAGGAACTGCGGCAGACAATCTATCGGAGCAGGCCGTAACCACATCGGCAGAATACACCCTTGACAATCTGAGCAACCTCAATACATATTATTGGCGCATTGACGAGGAAGAAGCCGACGGCGAAACAAGTCAGGGCGAAACATGGTCGTTCCGTCCGCGCCACCTTGCCTTCCCCGGAGCCGAGGGGTGGGGACGCTATGCCACGGGCGGCAGAGGCGGCACGGTGTATCATGTAACTACGCTCGACGACAATGGCGACGACGAGAATCCTATAGAGGGTTCATTCAGATATGGAATAAAAAAGATTAGCGGACCGCGAACCATCGTTTTTGATGTGGGTGGAGTGATAGCCCTGAAAAAACGATTGATGTGCGGCGACCAGTATGTTACCATCGCCGGACAGACAGCCCCCGGCAACGGAATAATGCTGCGCGACTGTCCCTTCGGGATGACGAGCGAGGGGATAACACGATTCCTTCGCATGCGCCTTGGGCATAAAGAGATGAAAAACGGAGTGATAACCGACGAGGCGTCTGCCAACGGACTCGACGGAATGGGAATGGCAGGCTGCGATAATGCCATCATGGATCATTGTTCCATATCATGGACAATAGACGAAGCTTTTTCCAGTCGCGGAGCAAAGAGCCTCACTCTGCAACGCACACTTATATCAGAAGCCCTCAACATTGCCGGGCACCCAAACTACAGCTCCGGCAAGGCTCACGGCTTTGCCGCTACAATTGGTGGCGGCGAGATGTCGTCAGAGCTAAAGGTGGGTTCTTATCACCACAACCTGCTTGCCCACAACAACGGCAGGAACTGGAGTCTTAGCGGTGGACTCGATGGGGTGGGGGCTTACGATGGGCATCACGACGTGTTCAACAACGTGGTGTACAACTGGGGCTCACGTGCCACCGATGGTGGTTCGCACGAGATAAACTTCGTGAGCAACTACTACAAGATGGGACCGTCCACCTCGCAGTCCACACTCCTTAACCTGCAGCTTGAAGGAACGGGCAGCGGAACACAGAGTGCATACGTTAGCGGAAACATCCGCCAGGCAAAAGACAACGGCTCTATTCAAGAAGACAAAAAAGGAACGACATACAAGTATTCCCTCTCTGGCGGACAGAAACTCGACTGGACTCCGTTTGTAGACAAGCCTTTCTTCGAGTCGCTCGCCACGGTAGAAACAGCACGTGCGGCATATAAGAACGTGCTCTCAGATGTTGGAGCCAACCAGCCTTTCCTCGACAATCACGACGAGCGGATGATTAGCGAAACCCTCCATGGCACATATTCCGCCAAGGGAAGCCGAAGCGGAAAGAAGGGACTCATCGATAGCGAGGAGGACACTGGCTGCGAGGGATTCGGCGGACTTAATATCTATGAGGCACAGCGCGATGCCGACTGGGATACCGATCAGGACGGAATGCCCGACTGGTGGGAGGAAGCTAGCGGAGTTTCTGATGCTAACGGAGATGCCAACGGCGACGGATATACCAACCTTGAGAATTATCTCAACTGGATGGCACAACCGCATTTCTTCTTGAAACGGGGCGAGAGCGTGGCGGTGGATATGAAGCGTTATTTTGCCGGGTATTCCAACAAGCCCTCGTTCAGCATCTCGTCGGCAGACGGTTCCGTGGAATATAAAAAAGGAGCGACCGACGGTGAATTTGTATTTACGGCAGCTACCGACAGTAGTCAGCCATTGTCATCGTTCGCCGTTGCCGCCACGGATGCCGACAAGGTATCAACTTACACCCGCCAGTTCAATTTCTTCGTAAACGGCGTAACAACAGGCATCAACGAGCTTCGGGATGAGCAGCAGGCAGACTCATATACCTTATATAATATAGTGGGAAAGAAAATAAGAAATAACAGTAACACAGAGAATCTTCCGGCAGGAGTCTATATTCTGAAGGCATACAGAGGCGGAAAACAAATTTCTGTAAAGAAATTACTGCCCCTAATCTCTAATCCCTAATCCCTCATCCTATTAAATACTGACAATACGTCATATAAAGTGTGTGTCAAAATGTCGTTAGCGATGTTTTGGCACACTTTTCGTATAAAGCCAAGTGAGCGTTAAGAGCAAAATGGCGCTCAGCAAACAGTATAAACAAATTAAAAACATACAATTATGAATATTACACCATTAGC